>JAGWBT010000065.1:0-4636 GCA_021295755.1 Candidatus Poribacteria bacterium | reverse complement strand
AAGACCCGTTTCGCGCGCGGCAGGTTGTAGTGTAGAAACCGTGAATCCGGAAACGTACCACATAAGTCTTTGAAGAAGGTTAACAACTCGTAATCGTTCAATGCGCCCCAACTCGGCAAAACGGTTTGAAAGGTGCGGAAGCCGAGATCGTGTGCGAATCCCACACGTTCTACGATATTCGCTGTGGACAGACCAATCGCTCCAACCATCGGGTGAATATCGGGCCCCCGCGTCTCTTCGTAGAAGATTTGAACAATCTGACGATAGCGGCCGGTATCGACCGCGTGTCCCTCGCCGGCGGTGCCAAAGATATATAGATGGTTGAACCCTGCCTTGAGGGTATGCCGCACCTCTTCTCGAAGCAGATTTTCTATCAGATTTTCGTTTTCATCCCACGGTATCTCACATGACACCAGAACCGCTTGGGGATAACGTGCCATTTCTCGATCTCCTTCCGTCAATCACCATCGAAGCAGCCCGCCATATTCTCAAGAAAATCATCGATACTCACCTGCTGATAACGTCCAACAGCAGGAAAATCAGTCTGCTCGGCGTCTTCAACTTCCCTTTCGGCGTTGGGAAATTCGGCAACGCTCCTCTGAAGAAGAGCTGCTACCTGTTGAGAGCCACAAATCTCCACGTTGGGAATCGGCGTATTGTAGTAGTAGACCGCTTTCAACCGAGTTTCGAGCATCTTACGCGCATAGGCGGGGAGCAGGGATTCGTCGGACCCCGGCTTGAAACCGTGCGGCAAGAACAGTCGATTTATCTGAAAATCGTGAATCGTTTTCAGCATGCCCGTAACGTCTCCCGGTGTTGGAACCCACTTTGAGTCGGGCCAAACATCCAGATTTCCCCAACCTGCGCCAATGCGATCCATTGGCAGTCGTTCACCTCGCCCATGGATAGTCCCTTCACTTGCGCCAATAAAGGCAAAGTGCTGCGGGTGTGCGCGGAGACTATCATAAAAGGCAGTTGTCAACGCGAGTAGAGCGTCCCCGGTGTACAGAATGCCGTCTTCGATACAAGGAGAGATGACACCGACCCGGTCTAGTTCATGGTAATTGGGGCAGAATCCATTAAAATCAACGCTGATTCGCTCATTCTCAGTGAGTTGCCAATATTGAAAGTCTGAAGCTCTTAGCAATTTGCTCGTGTGCATAGTTATGTTGATTCATTGGTTAATTAGTTCATTGGGACATTAGAGTTGGGTTTCGCTATCGTTCAACTCAACCCACGATATTCCTTAACAGACAAACAAAAGGGGACAGATCTCTCAGATACACCCCGGCATCGATTTGCCCCGCATCAGCATCGCATCGTTTTCACTTTCCGAGGGACCCGTATATCGACACTTGGCACTGACGTAGTGTGTCGCATACCCACGCCTCCGTTGATTCGTCAAGTTAGGACGACTGCTGTGGAGGAGGAGACCGTGGTGGAAGCTGCAATCGCCTGCCTTCAATTCCAACGGGCGCTCCTCGGCTAGGCTTCCCTCAATCGACATCTGCTCATATTCTGCCCATTCCGATTTTTCTGTGATGCCGAATTTGTGCGTACCGGGCAGAATCCAGACACACCCATTCTCGATTGTTGAATCGGTAAGCGCCGCCCAACAGGTCACCATGTCGGGTGGATCGATGTAGAATCCGAGTGGCATATCCTGATGGTAGCCCTGTCGCGAGCCGATTCGCGGCGGTTTCATAAAAAGCTGATCTTGGTAGAGTTTGATATCAGGTCCCAGTAGTAATTCGATAACGTCCAGAATCTTCGGATTGCGAGCATGGTTTTCAAATCCTTCATCGTAGAAGGCAAGATGACTCATTTTCCGCAAGGAATCTGCGTAGTTCTCCGCCTGAGCCTCCCCTGCTCTCACACGTGGCTCGACCTGGAGTTGTCCTTCCGGGATGTGGGAAACTTTCCCGCTTGCTACCCATTCGGCATGGGCAAGGAGCGATGCAACCTCATCGGGGGCAAGTAGATTTTTCACAATGATGAATCCATCTTCCCAGAACTGTTCTATTTTTTTATTAGACAGCTGCATGATATGTTTTCCTTCTCGAACTTGGGAAAGTATTAAAACCTCCGCGAATTAACACAAATCCACGTAAGTAAAAAAGAAAGGCTAAAAACAGGCAACTACAAGGGTTGCCCCTACAACCTGCTCAAAACCCGAAATGTTCGGGCAGGAAACCCCGCCTCTACGATTACTATTGCACGATTTCGTTACATAAGCAACGAGACATTTTATTCGCGGGTAGCGGGAAGGGTCTCGCCGCGATACTGTAGGTTGTTCCCACCAATAACTGCCCAATCCAAGAGTGTACCATCGTTATCGCGGCGTATCAGTGCTGCCTCCCCGGTGAAGGCAATGTCTCGGAATTGCTGGTGTCCCACGTGCCATGGAGAACAGTAGAGGTCCTCCCGACCATCCGGAAACATAACGCGGATCCAACCGTCGCTAGGAACACCAACAGATTCAACTTTCAGAGAAACTACTTCGTTAGCCTGCATTGGCACAAGCACCGTCTGAAAAACAGTCGGCAGCATTCCAGCCCGGCGATAGGTTACACAAGGAGCCGGTGTTGGACGAGGACCTCCACCACAATACCAACCCTGCAGACTGGGATCGGTACGCCCTTCGACAACCTCTACTTCAAGACCGTTCCTGACCGCTGGAATAAACGCCAGATTGGGTTGGTCTAGCGTAACTGTTTGCACAGTTTTCGTATCCGGATCCACGCGGACCTCAACTGGAATGAGATGAAATAGCTGTTCGCAGGTGTGAACACCGTCGCCGGTCAGATGGTCGGTGATAATCCAATACTCTATATCGTCATCCCTACGCCCTTTGACGAAAATGACACTGCGATAGTGCACAACCGATGGATCAATTTCGTCGCTCTGTGGGTCCCCATAGCCTTCGGTATAGCTGCCCGAAAGAAAGTCACAGGTCTCTGCGCTGAACCACGGATTTGATAGTGGTTGATCGGTCATGAATGGCCCTGTTTTCAGTCGAACTTGGCTCTTTCCGTCTACGATGACTGTGTTATGTGCAGCGGACGCAATGAAGAAATCGTGAAATTTCATTTCGCGTTCAGTCGTCGCATAGGTGTGGATCCCCAAGTCCTCCACTAATGAACGACCATAAGCGACAACCTCCACCGCTAACTTGCCTTCATGCCCGTGCAGGACTCCCACTGGACCCACATCGAAAAACAGATAGTTGGCGTCACGTCGCCAATCACTGCGCATCACACCGACTCCGCCGTAAGCATACCACGCTGATGTGTGCGGCGGGGAAGTGCCTCCTTCCCCAAAACTGACGATGTATTGCAGGTCAGCCCGGTTTTCTGAGTCTGCGATAGTCTCTACATAATCAAAGGCAGAACCGCGTGTGCTATCGCCCGTCCATACATAACTGCCATCCGGTTTAGCGATGTAGGCAAGAAACTCAGCTCGCAATAACATCGGGCGATGCAGATCGTTCAGAAAGTTCCAGCCATTCGCTTGTGCCAATGTTAGGGCTTCTAACCCGGCTGCCGAGGCACCTACGACGTAACCGTAGGAGTTCTCTTTGGACGATCCGTCCGGATAGAACGCACCCTCACCGAAAAACTCTTCGACCTGACTAAAGCCGCGTTCACGCCATCTCGGCGCATCCTTAAATTCCGGCATTCCCACGCCCAACCATGCCAACCCCAAGCCGTTGAATAGCAGTTGATTGCCCGGCGCGTTGGTCACCGCTTCCATCGACGCAGCACAACCACCTGACAGCCAAGATTGAATCGCGCAAAAATCGTTGGGTGATAACCGTTCCCAAGAAAGGATGAAGGGCATTAATTGCTGATAGTTGCGTGCGAGCTGCATGTCGGGAATCCAAATCCACGAACTCCTTCCATCCACATAGCTGACATAGTGAGTCGCAATCTTGACAAGTTTGGCGATATACCGCTCATCATCGTTCAGCCAATACGCTTGTGCCAAAGCGCGGAGAAAATATTGGTAAGGCAGACTCAGTGTCCATCGCCTTCCAACAGCCGGCGGCACATGCTCCCAGTTCCAGTCGGGACTCAGATCTTGGACACCATCTTCGGGGTGATACGGGATAAAAACCTTGTTATCCAAGAGCATATCAGCCAGATCCAACACGGTGTAATCGGACGGCTTTATCCCATCGGTACGGCTGAAGGTGTAGCCTTTTTCGAGACTGATTAATCCTTTAACCTTTTCACGTTCACGCCAAGTGATTAACTTTGGGATGGTAGTCAGAAAATTCCAGCCGGTTGAGTTAGTCTCAAAGGAACGTCCGCCCCGATGCTCAGTGTGCCAATCGAGGACCGATGGCTTTCGCTCACGGTAGTACGCCAGATAGGCTGCCTCGGCAGCGGAGTAATCCTCAACTTCTATCGCTGCCTTCACCGCTTCCAATCCGGACATCTCCAAGTTCATGCGTTTGAACATATCGACGATACTGGACATCACTCCGTTCCTTTACGCACCGAGTTGCTCCGACAAAAGCCTCCCGTACCCATCAATCGGATCCTGATGCCCTAAGGCTCGCAAACAACCCCAACATGTCGCCAAGTTGCTAGAGATGACCGGTACGCCGAGTTCTGCTTCCAGTCGTGCTAGC
>JAGWBT010000064.1 GCA_021295755.1 Candidatus Poribacteria bacterium | reverse complement strand
ATCCGAAACCGCTAGCACCTCCGGTGATGAGTACGCGGCGCTGCGTCCCTTGCATATCTGGCATTTTTCAATTCCTCACTATAGGCTGCCTCATAACGTGACAAAGTCAGGTTACTTCTGTCGGACAAACTTCTGTAAACGATGATCCGCTTGCACCTCGCTGACGTAAATATCACCGTGCGAATCCAACCAGATACCGTGTGGACAGGCGAAGAACTCGCCCGGAACAGTGCTGCCCCGCTCGCTACCCCATTGTGTGATAATCTCGCCATCAAGTGTCAGAATTGTGAGGCGCTGCTGTAACTCTGCAATGTAAACAATGTCATCGTCATCAATAAAGATAGTATCTGGCTCTAGAAATCCACCCCACTCCTCAATATATTCGCCATCAAGTGTGAAAAGCTGGATGCGGTTGTTGCTCCGGTCTGCGACCATTACACGGTTATGACGGTCTACCCGGACACAGTGCGGCAGATCAAACTCACCGGGACCCGTTCCCGGTGATCCCCAAGACATGATGTACTCACCATCTGAGGAGTATTTGTGGATTCGTGCGTTGCCGTACCCGTCACTGATGAACATCTCGCCGTCAGGACCGAGCGCAAGATCTGTCGGTAAATTGAAAGGCTCACCTTCCGCACCGGGCTGATCGGGAGTCCCCAGCGTCATCAGGAGTTCGCCATCAGCGGTGAATTTGTGCATGACATGCACCTCTCGCTCAACGCAATAAATGTGATCATCGGCATCAATGAAAATACCGTGCGAGTCCTTGAGGATATCTTCGCCCCACGATGCGAGAAAGTTACCTTCGCGATCGAATACAACCATCGGGCGTTCGCTTCGACTATAAACATAAATTCTGTCCTGTGAATCCACTGCGACTGCGGGGATCCACCCAAATTTCCAACCATCGGGGAGTTGTCCCCAACCTTCTTGCACCTCATAGGTATGGCTACCTGAACCATATATCATAATACTGTACCTCCAAGATTTAGAATTTGAACAATCCGTGAGTTAAATTACGAATTCTGCCTAACGGTGTGGTATACTTTTCTAATAACAATCGACTTGAATTTCCGTCTATCTCTTTTTAAGAGCTTTCTCAGAAAGTATACCTATAGCCAAAATTAAAAGGGAAAAAATGAAAAAGAATCTAATCCTTCTATTGACAACAGCAGCTTTTATACTGTTCGGCTGTGCCCGAGATTCGGGGGAGGTCAATGCGCTTGCATCAGCAAAAGATTATTCGGACGATCGCATCCTCACAGTTCTACCGTATGATGCGATTCCTGCAATCCTAAACCCCGAATTTGTCTCTGCCAATAAAGCGAAGCTAGCGGATAACTCGCCGGTGATTGGCGTTAGTTTGAATGGCGAAAGCCGCGCCTATTCGATCCATCTGCTCAACGGACACGAAATTGTCAATGATGAGGTCGGCGGCGTCAAGATTGCGACGACGTGGTGACCACTCTGCAAGACGGCTATCGTGTATAGTCGCGAACTTGATGGAAAAATCTACACGTTTGGCGTTTCTGGCAAACTTTTACGCGATGCGCTGCTCATGTATGACCACCAAACCCGGACCCTCTGGTCGCACATTACTGGAGCAGCGGTGGAAGGCGAACTCAAGGGGAAACGGTTAACGATGTTAGCTGGTACACCACGAATCACTTGGAAGGATTGGAAACGAAATCATCCATTGACAGAAGTGCTCTCTGCGGCAAACGATTTTCGTCGTCCGGGGAAACAAATCCAAGAGATAAGAATCGATAACTACGCGATGTATCATGCCAGTCCCGACGCAGGCATAAGCGGCACCCAGTATACCGACAACCGCCTGATGAATAAAGAGCTAGTTGTTGGCGTTCGTATCAATGAAAGCTATCGCGCTTATCCTTTCACAGCTTTTAAGAAGCAATCAATCATCAACGACGAGGTAGCTGACGAGCCGGTGTTAGCCTTCCATGATCTAGAGTCGAATGCGACCGCCGTTTTTCTCCGTACTGTAGATGGAGAAACATTGACGTTTAAGCCAGCGCAAGGTTATTTTGTTAAAGACATCAAAACGGAAACAACGTGGAACCTTATCACAGGGGTGGCAACGGAAGGCAAACTTAAGGGACACACATTAAAGCGATTGCCAGCGATGAATATCTACTGGTTTGCTTGGGCGCGTTACCATCCTGAAACAACTGTCTATAACTAAGGTTTTATTGCTTACCGTAATACACAGGTTTGGCGAAAATCCCTCCAAGTAAGAGCCGTCCAGAAGGCGGGAAGGATAGTCCACTCTTCCCTCCGTCCCGCTACATTTCCTACCGCCTCAACGGCACCACGCACTTGATATTATATCACAATTATTGATTTTGATGGGAAGGTTTGTTTTCCCATAGATCTGCAATTTTAACTTGACTACTTCATATTTGTGGGGTATAATTCACGACAAGGAAAACGGATTTTACCTTTTTGTGAACATTCCGACATGTAAATCTTCCGAAAATGAAGATATTCTGAAGAAAAATGGGCACAGGGAGTTATTTAGGGATTGGTAATTCAATCAGTCATTCAATCCCTCTAACCCTCCCTGTTACCTCTGGAAACAGGGGTCCTCTTTCGTAAGAGGGCAAATTGTGAGCAAGGGAAATGTATGAGCGATTAAATGCTTATTTTTTGACGGTAAATCACCAGATGATTTTAACGTCTACCGGAACAGGAGGAATGAATTATGAGATGCTATAGAATTAGCTTAATCTTTTTGGGAATCATCAGTGCGATAGCTATTGGATTCGCAGCTGAAGGACAGGAGATAGGTTCTTTTATTGAACAATTGCAACACAGGGAAGAGATAGTTGAGATTCGTCGCAAAGCCGCTCATGCGTTAGGGCAGATTGGTGATCCGGCTTCTATCACAGTGTTGGTCAAGTCATTGCAGGATGAGCGTGGTGAGGTTCGAGCTGCGGCCGCCTCTGCTTTAGTGCGGATAGGTTCTCCCACTGTGCCTGAACTGATACGATCCCTGAATAGCAAAGATGCTGTTGTTCGTTCCACTGCGGCTTATGCCTTGGGTCGGATTGGTGAACCCAATGCGATCCCTGCATTGGTGCAAGCATTGAATGATCAGCGATGGGAAGTTCGTCAAAACGCTGCTTCGGCGTTGGGCAAGATTGACCAGTCCTCCCAAACAGTTGTGTTCGCCTTAATTCAAGCATTAAGTGACAAGCATACCAATGTACGCATCTGGGCAGCTTCGATGTTGGGGCAGATTGGTGCACCGGCTGAAGCAGCTATTCCTGGGTTAGCGTACGCACTCAACCATCAACAGGTAACCCTTCGTGGCACTGCAGCGAAGGCATTGGGTCAGATCGGCGTACCGACACAAACGGCTGTTGCTGCGTTGATAAACGTATTAAACGATGAGTCGCCGTGGGTGCGTGCCAACGCTGCTTATGCGTTGGCTCAAGCTGATAACTCCAAACACGATATGGCTATCCGCGTCTTGACGGAGGTGTCGCGTTGTAAAGTGGCTGGGGTTCGTTTGTATGCAGCGCGAGCGTTAGCTGCGATGGATGACATCTCTCAACCCCGATTTCATCGGGATTCAAAGCAACCTGCGGTGATCGAGATAGCAAGTAAAGAGTAAGGCTTGCTTGAACTTGTAAGGTCTCGTTTCGTGGGACCGAAGAGATCTGCCTTCTGATGTTACATCAGGAGGCAGATTCAGTTAGAGAATTAAATACCCCGGCTCAAACACTATGGGATTGCACAATTGCCAGAAATGGAGTAAAATCTCTGTGTGAAATACTAAAGTACTTGGCCATAAATACCCTCAAAGTAAAAAGGGAGCTGCAGATGAAGGATCGATTAAGAGTCGGCATTGTTGGCGCACGCAGAGGAGCGGGACATATCCGTCCCTTCACGACTATTACAGAAACAGAGGTAACTGCAATCTGTGATCTGAACGAAGACACGCTTCATGAGGTCGGAGATCGATATGGTGTTCCGAAACGGTTCACGGACTATGAAGAGATGCTTGCGGCTGATATTGATATCGTCGTGCTGGGCACGCCCGAAAATCTGCATGTGCCGCAATCTATTTCGGGGTTGGAAGCAGGGAAGCATGTGGTGAGTGAGGTGACAGCAGCGACCTCCCTCGAACAGTGCTACGAGTTAGTTAGAGCGGTCAGAAAAAGCAAAACGAAGTATATGATGGCGGAGAATAAGTGCTATACACGGTCGAGCATGTTAATTGGAAACATGGTGCGTCAAGGCTTGTTTGGGGACATTTACTTTGGCGAGGGCGAATATCTCCATGACATCAAAGTGCTGCATCACGATAGCGGTGGCAATCCAACTTGGCGATACTATTGGCAGGTGGGAATAAACCGATGTAACTATGCAACGCATAGCCTCGGTCCGGTGATGGACTGGCTCGACGAACGCGTCGTTTCGGTGTGTTGTCTTGGCACTGGTGTGCACACCGATCCGGAACATGCTATGGAAGATACAGTGATGATGTTGTGCAAGACTGAAAGTGGCGCTCTGATTAAGATCCGGATTGATATGCTCTCCAACCGTCCTGCGAATTCATACTTGAGTTTGCAGGGAACGAAAGGTTGTTATGAAGGCACACGGGGATTGAAGGATGTAGAAAAAGTTTGGTTGGCAGATTACCATCAACAGGGAGAGTGGCGACCGCTCGCAGACTTTGAAGACGAATTTCTACCGGAGAGTTGGAAAAATCCGCCGGAGGAAGCGGTGAAGGCTGGAGATGTGAGTGAGGAGTATTTCGAGATGCGCGGTTTTGTCGATAGCATCATCAATGACACCAAACCGCCAATTGATGTCTATGATGCCATGGATTTCACAGTGCCGGGATTGGTTTCTGAGGAGTCTATTGCAAATGGTGGAAAGCCCGTTGAGGTGCCTGATTTTCGGGAGATTGACTAGGCTGAGTCGGACGATGAATTAGAGGGATTGGGACCTGCCTAATCCCTCAGTAACGCTCTCTGTCTTGAGAAAAGTTCTCACCTCAGAAATTGAGCCTGAAACCGGCTTCGACCGAAGTTTTCTGAATTGGCTCAAAGTGTGTCTTACCCGCCGCATCTTCTACCCGCCGGAAACAATATTCGCGGAGGACTGCGATCTCAAACCTCGGAAAGATCTCATATCCAATTCGCACAATGAATGCGGATTTACTATCAAGACGGAAGAGGTCTTCAAAAAAGCTCGGATCTTTGCTCCCTTCTTTCTCGGGAAAACCGGGATCTGGCTCACCAATGTTGCGTTTGAGATAGAATGCTCGGAACGACATCCGTTCAACTACCCCAGATTCCGTGATGCCCAGATATAACTTTGGCTCCGTATTGGTATAGTCCTCAAATGATGCTATAAAATTGACCTGTGGAACCGGTCTCACAGCAATCATCGAGAAGTAACCTTGCCTTGCTTGACCTGCCTCCTCTTCATCCATACCCAAAAAGTCAGGAGCAACGCCTTTGGCAGCGTCGTAGGTGTAGTCAAAAATGGTCGGATAAAATCGTGCGCCGAAAGTGCGGTACTCCACCTTGAAAAGGGCTTGGGAAAGCGACACACCAATTCCGATAGCATTCCCTATTGCAATATCAGTTACCTCATCAATCTCCTCCGCTTTCGTTTCCGATTTCGTGTTTAAGAAAGCCACATCATCATATATATCCAAGCGCAGCGACTTGTTGTGAATCAGCGGGAAACCGATATCGACCCCCAATGCGATAAGCGGATCTCCGTCCGGCATCAGACTCGGATCAGGCTCAATGTCTGTTAGATAGGTTCCGCCAAATTCAAGACTGTTAAGGAGTGGAATGCCACCCTCCTCCTGTTGCAGAGGACGAACAAACAACCGTCCGCCGAAAACAGTTGGATCGCCGACGTTGTTGAGGATTGTCTCAACCCCAATCTTTTTTGTCTCTGAACTAAGGTTGAGCCGCAAGCCCCGGCGGTCATAGTTTGAATACCCCGACATAATGAACCCGTGCCCGATAGTGGCGTAGTCCAATGCACCGAAACGGGTGTAAAATGATTCACTGAGATGGCCATAACGCACATAGCGCACAACCCGCGAGATGGTACTGATATTGTCCCACGTCTCGCCATCCTCAGCGAGGATTGTGTGTTCGCCATCCTCAGAGGAGCTGTAAAGCAGGACAAGACCGAGCCCAAATCCGACTTTACCGAGATCTATTTCCGGCTGCAACTGAAACCGCAAGAACGGTTCGCCATTGATGAAGGTAAATCCAAGTCCCGAAAGTTCTCCCCTACTCAAAGCCATTTCTTCTGGGTTCGGTGGTCCCCCATATGACAGCGCTGTTTCACCTGCAATTTCATTTTGACCATAAGTTGCCAAGACAAAGCCCAATGACAACATTCCAATCCAAAGGGCAACGTACTTGCTCCTGTTCATCAATTTCTCCCTAAAAAATCATTTTTGTATAATTTCTTGCCCAAGTAGATAGTGCTCTCCGCTGATGTACGGCAATATCTCTCCTATTCAAAGACACGGAACAGAATGTCAAAAACTGCGTGATCGTCAACACGATGGTTGAATTTATCCCGACACAGTGTTATCTTTCCACGCCCACTTTGAAACCTGAGTCGGATTTTAATTGTGGTACTCGGAATTAAGGCATCGAGGGCAAAAACCTCATAGAAGTCTTGTCGTTCTTCCGGTTTGAGACTGATAGGGAGACTGTTGCGGAGTAAACTTGGAAAGAGCACCGCATGCGGGACTTGGTATAACTCCGTATCTTGCCACCTATGTCCAATCTTCGCTTGGAACTGACACGCTTGAATTGTAACAGGGACCTGATCGCCCTCGTTGTAGATGCGACACGAAACGAGAAACAGCAGATGTCCACCACGTGTGATAAAGCAGTTTGCCTGTTTTGTTAGTAGCTCGACTCTGAGATGGCTTCCGCGCCGCCTTCGACTGTGGGTTCGCCTGCCAGCGCGGTCTGCATGGAGGTCATGGATCCATTTAGAAGCAGCAAGTATAACGGCGATGATACTGAGAATAAGGGCAATTGTCGCACGGTCCATTGGTGACTCAAAATCATCCTTACATGACACGTAAGCCGCTTTTCCACTTCACGTTTGATACGTTAGATCTGTGTTTCGAGGAGGGCTACGCTCTGCGGATCTAGCTGATGATAATTGACAATTTCGTATCGATTCCCATCAATATCTTTAATCAGCACCCGTCCGCCATTAAATGTGGTAATATCATTCCGAGAACGCAGATCAAAAGAAACGGTGCCACTATCGGTTTCGGCTTCCCACTCTGTGACACCGAACCGTCCTTCAATGAAGTAAATCCTTGTAATTTTTGGCATAAAATAGCATTTTTCCAACTCTTCCGCAAGGACTGTCTGATCTGCCTTTTCTAACTGATTTATGTCCTCAATCAAGCCAAGCTCGTTTTTGTGGACGTCAAGTAAACTGATATATTGATTCGGTTGGGTCAGTGGAAACGTGCGGACCGGCTCTACAGGCGCGTGAACTGTACCGTCCGGCAGCTCCGCTTCCAGCTCTGCAAATTGGTTGCGGCTAATTTTCAAGCGTTGGGGATCAAGAAATTGGACTTCATCTTCGATCCGAATGGGTTGTTCCACCGGGTCTACTCCTTTCATATTTCGTTACTACCACGCCCGAATTTTCGAGAGTTCTGTTTGCTTTTCGCATAAGTTGGCATAAGTGCCACCTTTGGCGATTAGCTCTTCGTGTGTGCCAATCTCATCAATTTGCCCTTCCTTGAGGACAACCAAACGATTGGAATGTTTAAGTGTCGAAAGGCGATGTGCGATTGCGAAAACGGTTCGTCCTCGAATCAGCCGGCCCAACGCCTCTTGGATTCTTGATTCGGTCTCCGTATCAACAGAGGAAGTTGCCTCATCAAGGATGAGAATGCGCGGATTCTTAAGGATAGCGCGAGCGATGGAGATTCGTTGACGTTCTCCGCCAGAGACACGCACGCCCCTTTCGCCGACTGTTGTGTCGTAACCATCGGAAAATTTAACGATAAAGTCGTGGGCGTTTGCGGCTTTTGCCGCCGCGACAATCTCTTGGCGACTTGCCCCCGGTTTCCCATAACCAATATTGTCGGCGACGGAACCTTCAAATAGGAATGGCTCCTGTAGTACCACCCCGATCTGTCCTCGCAAAGATCTAAGTTCAATATCGCGGCTATCATGCCCGTCAATGAGAATTTCACCCTCGTTGGGATCGTAGAATCGGGTGACTAAATTGATGAGGGTGCTCTTGCCCGCGCCACTATGTCCGACGAGCCCGATCATTTCCCCCGGTTTGGTGGTAAAGCTGATACCATTGATAGCATTTTTCTCTTCATCGTAAGAGAAGAAAACATCGCGAAATTCGACCTGCCCCCGCATATTTGGAAGGCCAACAGCATCTTTACGACTTGCAACACTAGGCGGTGTATCAAGGATCTCAAAGACCCGCTCGGCAGAAGTCGCGGCTCTCAGGAATCGACGGTTCATCTGAGCAAGCGTACGTACAGGTTGTAAAAACCGCGTCATATAGGTCATAAATAACATCAACTCACCGAGCGTTAAGTCTCCGTTGATGATCTGCCTCCCTCCAATTAACCAGATAAAAATGGTTCCACAGTAGGTCATGAAGGTCATAATTGGCTGATAAAGTGTCCAGATTTTGGCGGCACTCATTTCCCCTTCAAAAACCTGATGGGTCTGTTCTTGAAAGCGATCGACTTCGTATTTCTCGCGGGTAAACGCCTTGACAACCCGTATCCCCGGAATCGTACTCGCCAAGATCGTGCTAATCCCAGCGTAGCGCCTCCACAGGACGTGGAAAACCTTGTGCATCTTGTGTCCAAAATAGAATGAGAAAAGGATAATAAACGGAATCGGAAGCAACACCCAGAGTGCCAGCTGCCAGTCATAGAGGAACATGATAATGCACATATAGATTAATGTCATTGAATCACCGATAATATCCTGTAACCCTTCGGCGATAAAGTCTCGCAGCCGTCCGACATCCTGAGTAATGCGTGACATCAGATTCCCCGTCTCCCGCTGCTGGTAGAAATCGAGCGACAGGATACTCATATGCTGAAAGGCATCATTCCGCAATCTCAGGGTGATACGTTGACCGACCCATGTCATCATATAACCCCGCACCGCTGAGAAAGCTGCTGTGAAGACGTGCGCTCCGATCATCTGAAGCACAATTATCACAAGTTGTCCAAATGCACCCGGTTCAGTTGGCTGTCCTCCTGCTGCTGCTATCGTCGCCGGAGTGAGGATGTTATCAATAAGCTGCTGACCCAGAATAGCTGGCCAGAGGTCTACCAATCGTATAACCAGCACGATTAGCAGTGCCGGCACAGAAACGCGCCAAAATGGGATCGCGTATTTGAGTAGGCGGAAGAGCAGTTTGCCCTTTTCAACGCAGTTTGGGCAAACATCAGACCACCGTGGGATCGGGCGCCCACAGGTTTCACATCGAATCTTCTTTTTTCCGGGATCGACATACTTCCGACGCCGCTTAGATTCGTCCGTTTCCTCCGGCTTGACCTTGTCAATTAAAGATTCAATTTCTGGTGTTGCTTCGGCAAATTTGGGAACGAACCGCTTGGAGTAGCGAGCGACTTCAAATGCGCCCTCTGCGGTTCGCACTTTCATGAAGTTATTGCCATACAACTCTCGTATTTCAATCTCGTCAACGGCTTCGAGTGGAATGTTTTGGACTTCAGGTCCGGGCGCACCATTTTGGTTAAAAGCGAGCAGGCGTCTTTCCGTCGCTAACACCCAATCTTTCCCGTAAGTGCCGTCAAACTGTAAATCTGTGGAAATGGCAACTTTAATCTCTTCTTCTCCATCCAGTAAATCTTCAAGCTGATCTTGGAGTTCTGTTGGTACTTCCTCTAAAATTGTCATCTCTACATCGGGCCGTCTAGCATTGCCCCTTCTACCGGAAGAACGAGCCATTCGATGCATGTCTCGTCTAGAAAATCCCCCGCTGTGCATAAAAACCTCCTTGTCGATTAGAAAAACGAAAACCGTACCAACGGGATCTTGGCACGGTTCTTTTTGGACGACGGAACATAGAAAATGTTGAATGAAAATCGAGGAGGGGCGATACAACGTATCAGGGAAACACAAAGAAGGTTTCAGAACGGGAAAGAAAATCGAGCTAGCTCACGTCAAAAAACAGCACGAAACACGACAAGCGTGAAACATGATGTTCCAAACTGAGGATCCACGACTCCGTCCGTGTTGTTCTAATCCAATAGAATCGGGATCTACGCCGAGAGTCCAAAAGTTGTTCCCTACGGTACTGTTGCACGCCTTCTTAACATGAGCCATGAGAGAGTTATCAGGAAACGTACGGTGTGCACTAGCAGCCGGTAGCGATAAATATAGCAACCTTCTGGACCAAATTACCGCCCTGCGCCATTGACGAAAGGAACAACATCGGTGCAGAATATACGGTGTAATGCGGGGTTGCATTAATAAGCAGGTCCAATTGACCGTCGCCATCCAGATCTCCTGCCCAGAGCAAGGTGGGGATGGCACCATTCGTAGATCCGTATGCGAGCAGTTCTTGGGATAACTGTCCGTTAGATAGTTCAAGGCTGTAGTTTTCGAGTGAAGTAAACCCGTTCGGTCCTACAGCCCCTTCGCCATAAACTGTCAAATAGCTTTCGTTTTCGTCGTCCAATCTAAGGTTGAGGGATTTACCGGGACTTAAAATTGTCTGTGTGTCGGATAGTGTCTTGATGGATTCTCTTTCGGATGTACTCAAACCTTTTATTAGAAAAAGCGGGGGCGTCTGCTCTTCCACTGACACCACTTTTCCGGTCTGCTCTCCGGCATTATCGACGAATGGATCATAAACGGTTTCCACCGTAATTCTCGAAGGGATTAGTGCGTGCCCATCCGGCGTTGGATACAATCCCAGCCAGATTTCACCTGATTTTGCGGAAACCTCGTCGCCGTGAAACGCACCCACCTGCAACAGTTGAATTTCAGATTTTACCGGTGATGCCGCTGATTGATTATAACAACCAAACATGACGCAACAGATCCAGCCCGCCCAGAAGATAGACATTGTAATTGTGAATGACATACGAAATAACATGATCTTATTCCTCCATACCTCAGATTGTGTTTCAGCCTACCGATTTTCAAAGATTTCAAAACTGTGTCATATTTTGTTGAGCAAGACGCGTGCCAAAACCATTAATCCTTTACGAGAAGAGGATATGAAACCAATTACCAACACAGCACGTGAAAAGTGTCTCAGTTCAGTGACACTTGGACCCACAGCAGATGGGAGGGTGTGTCTCTAAACACACACCCGTTCATCCAAAAATTCTAGGGGCTTGAATTTTTGGAAGGTTCGTGCTATACTGAGCATGTGCAATGTATGAATTAACTAGAAAAAACCAATCTAAGCGATATCAAGTGCAATACATACAACTAAATCATTTGAAGGGACCTGATTCAATGAAAAAATGGATTGTTCTTTTGTTACTTGTCACTGTTCTGTGTGTGTGGCAGGCGCGCGAAATATTTGCTGTGAGTTTTTTGAAGTTTGAACGGGAGTTCAGTGGGAAGGGTTCAGCGGACGGATTTTTTAGCAAGAATATTCATATCGGATTTGATGACACAGGCAACTTTTATGTCAGTGACGCAGATAACCGGCTGGTCCAGAAACTGTCACCAACAGGCGATTTTATCATGCAAATCCCGAAAGAGAAGACTGTGGACAACATACTCAGAAAGCCGGGCGACATTGCCGTCGATGGAGCTGGAAATATCTACGTCGTCGATCAGGCTGTACCCCACCATATGCCAGAGACAGTAGATCCAAAACTTTATTGGTTTGGTCCCTGTGTTTACAAGTTCAATCGAGATGGCGAACTAATGCACACCTATGTTGTCGATGTGATTGACGTCCGCCCCAAAGTAGTTCTGCCCACGCGCTTGATGATTGACGAGGAAGGCAAAACGGCATTCGCGTATCAACCGAGGAATTATGATCGGTCAGTTCGTATTGACGTAAATAGTCAAAACCAACTGTATGTGCTGGATGCGAAAAACGCAAAGGTTCACAAGTTTGGTGCGGACGGTGAGAAATTAATCGCGTTTGGCAGATACGGTGCAAGCGATGGTGAATTTGACACTGATGCCTCGGACATTGAAATTGATGCTGAAGGGAATATACTTATTGCGGACACAGGCAACCACCGTGTGGTCAAGTTTAACGCGGATGGGAAGTTTATACTGAAATTTGGGGTGAGGGGACGTAACGAGGGAGAATTTGTCAAGCCTATCGCCGTTGTCGCTTTGGCATCGGGTGAGATTCTGGTTAAAGATAAAAGCCAGTTCAAACGATTTTTGGGAAGTCCACTCGCAAATTTCTTGGATGTCGTTTCACCGTCGGGACAGGGACTCGCTGATGTTTATTCCACGGGCACAGGACTTGTCAATTCGGTCATCGATAGTACTCGCCCACGCTCCGCGTCTCTGAACCCAACTTTGCAGTCATCAGATCTTGCTATTCTACATCGGCGGATTCGTCTGCTTGAGGAAGCGGAATATCGTCGTTACCTCAACGAATATCTCGATGAAGAAGATGAGAAAGACGAAAACAAAAAAGAGGAGGCGGAAGATCTGAAGGTTAAAGAGATTCGCGAGACAATCTATCACAACGTCATTGCACGCGTACAGCGATTTGATAGGAGCGGGAGATATAGAGGGCGCGTGGTTTATGAAGTGGATAGACAGAGCGCGGAAGATCACGATCTCGCTTTCCTTACCCTAGATCCCCTCGGTCATATTTACCTCCGCGACGGGAGTGATTTGATCATTCGTCAATATTCCATTGAAGGTTTTACGATTAAACCATCGCACATGAACGCAGTTTATAATACGCGGGCAGTCAACCGTGATCATAACTTCCTCGAAGATTACGAGGATATTGATAAGGATGCAGACGTTGACGACCAATTGAATTTATTGCAGTTGAACAACTCCTTCTTTTGGACATATAACCTTTCGGAAAGCTGGAATCTGACCCTTGCGGATGTCTTTACCTATGGGGAGCAGGATGAACGCTATATAACACCCCCGAAAGAGGAGGATAGCTACGACTATGAAACCCAAGCGTTGACAAACACTGTCGTTGCAAATCTGAAATTTATCACAAACCCCAATGCCTACCACTACAAGGAATTCAATCTTTATGCTGAACGGATTGATGGTGCAACGGACCTCTACCAACAGGCACTCTTTCCAACTTTGAACCGTCAAGCTCAGGAGGGAGAAGGTGACGCGAGTTCTACAGCTTTGGGGGTGAATTGGGATGTATTCACGGATGTGAATCTGTGGTTAGAGTATACAGATTTGAATCCAGCGGACACGAGCCGTAATTTTGAGCGTCGTTATTTCGATGCTTCCGGCAATCTCTACGAAGTCTTTGCCAGCCGCAATCGGGCAAGGCAGTTCGTGGGAGAATTAACAATTAAGTTTTAGGCTCTAATCGCGACCTGATCAATTCTAATATCAAACACCGAAAAACAGATGGTAGCCCTTAAGAACGTGTAGGGGTTATACTCACACCTTCAAATCTGGATCTGTCAATCTAGACCAAGCAATGTCAAGCCTTTTCCTAGCAGTAACACAGTCCTTCCCAACCCCTGTCTCCTAGAAATTTGTTTGACTTTACCTACGAATTTTGCTACACTGAGCGCCCCACGAACAGGGCGTGTTTTTCAGTTGACCAAAAGGCGATTGAAAGCACGGGCTGGTATTGTACATATCAACTTCCACTATGACAAATGTTATAGAATCCCCCTCAAACAAAAGGAGAAAAACAATGTCTCACAAGCGCAAAAACATCGTCAAATTTTTCGCAATTTTGGGTTCAGCCGTGTTACTAGTCGCACTGACCGCAACTTGGACACTGACGGAAGAATCCAACTGGTATCCCTCCAAATGGGGAAAAGATGATCAGCGCGGCGCAGCAAACCTGCTGACAGCTACAAAGGTCTTAGAAGCTGCCAGTCTAATTAAGGAGGGAAAAGTCTACCAACTCGGTCGGGTTTACGAAGCAGGAATGCCGCTGTTTGGAACACGCCACTATAGCTTGTTGATCCCCCAAACCGGTAGCACCGATCACGCAAATAACGTTACGTGGCATGATGAGATTGTCAGCGGCGAAATTGGACAGATTGGCACTCAATTCGATGGATTGGGACACATCGGTATCGGCAATCTTTACTACAACGGAAACAATCGCCTCGACTTTGCCAAGCCCGATGGACTGAAGAAACTAGGTGTGGAGAATGTCGGTGTTTTCGTTACCCGTGGGGTGCTCATCGACGTTGCTGGGTATAAAGGCGTTGAGCATCTCGAGGGCGGCTACGAAATCACGGTTGAAGATATAGAGGGCGCGTTAAAAAAGCAGGGCGTAGAGATACGTCCGGGCGATGTGGTCATCACCCATACCGGTTGGGGTCAATTCTGGATGACGGACAATGAGCGCTATAACGGATCCGAGCCCGGCATCGGTATGGAGGCGGGCAAGTATTTGGTTGAGAAACAGATTGTTATGGCGGGTGCGGATAACTGGGCAATCGAAGTGATTCCGAACCCTGACGACTCAATTTTTGCCCCTGTTCACCAACTGTTCATTGCGAAAAATGGCATCTATAATATTGAGAATCTCATCACCGCAGAACTCGCGGCGGATAAGGTCTATGAATTCGCCTTTATCTTCTCCCCTCTGAGACTGAAAGGTGGCACTGGATCTCCGGGCAATCCGATCGCGATTCGCTGAGTCGGGTTACGACTGTTTTCTTTTCATGGCTTAAAGGGAAAAGCTACGATGAGACACTTGAACACGCTGATAATAATTTTCGGAATGTTAGCTACCCTTGTCTGTCTCACAGCGACACCTTCAAGCGGTGATTCTGAAGGATCAGAATTGAAAAAGAAAACAGATGCCTTGCTCAAAGCAGGCGATTATGAAAGTGTGTTAAAATTGGTTGAGGGGTTCATTCTGGAGTACCCGCAGAGACCGATTGGACACGCCATGTTGGTGAGAGTCCTTGCTGCAAACGGACAGACCGAATAAGCTGAGTGAAACACTCTCTGAAGAGTGGTTTCTTGAGGTAGTGCGGGGCATCCTCAACCATGATGACAGGGGTTTGGTACGATGGTATGCCGCACAAGTGTTGAGCGAGGTGAGGGATAACCGAGCAGTCCTCGCCCTGACGAACGCACTTAATGATGAGCATGAACAAGTACAAGCCGAAGCCGCTGTCGCACTAGCAAAATTGAGGGCTGGGGAACCCGTCCTGATAAAAGCCCTCAACGATGACGATAGCACGGTAAGATCTAATGCCGCTTCTACGTTAGGTCAGTTTGGGGATCACCGTGCCCTTCCTGCCCTGATAAAAGCTCTCAACGATGATAATAACACGGTACGAGATGAAGCTGCACAAGCGTTGGGTAAGTTAGGAAATAATCGTGCCGTGCCTGCTCTGATAAATGCTCTCAAAGATGACGATGGCAGAGTCAGATTGAGCGCTGCCTCTACGTTGGGCAAATTGGGAGATAAGCGTGCGATTCCTGCGCTTATCGAAACTATTGGAGATGATAATCAGGACATAGAAATAAAGTTCGAGGTAGTGAAGGCACTGTTGAAGTTAAGTCGATCTACCCACAAGTAGGGAGATGGAGTATGTCCAAAACGAAGTATCGCGTCGGAATTATCGGTTGTGGCGGCATTGGGACGCGTTATGCGACAGCGTTTCAGCAACTGCGTGACCGCGTGGAGGTTGTCGCCGCCTGCGACATCCTCGAAGAGAAGGTGAATGCACTCGTTGAGCAATTTGAGATTCCGTCGGCGTACACAGATATGCAACAGATGTTAAGCAAAGAAGCGCTTGATATCGTTGGTGTGACAACGCACAACCGGGAACATGTCGAGCCGACAATTGCAGCAGCCCAAGCAGGGGCTAAGGCAATCCTCTGCGAAAAGCCGATGGCGTTGAATATGAAGGATGCGGACCGAGTCATCGAAGCGTGCGAGCGTTCTGGAACGAAGTTAGCGATTGACCACACCATGCGGTTTGAACCAAATTGGCGTTGTGTCAAGCAGATGGTGGATGACGGTGTCATTGGGACCCTATTACATATCGAGGCTCAAAATTACGGCGATACGAGCACGCTGCTGCACAACTTCGGTGGTTCGGCGGAGATCCAGAATGGGTCATCGCAACGGTTGACCGGCGTGATGAACGCGAACGGATTATGAGTTTTTTTGGGCTCAACGATGGTGTTACCGCACTGTTCATGACCGGCGGACACTGGAATTACCGGTTGGATGGCTGTTTTATCCTTGAGGGAAGCGAAGGGAAGATAGAGGCTCGTCCCTACCGTGGTTGGCAACCGCTGATCCGGCTTTGGAAGAATGATGGGGGACTGGGTGACTTCCGCGAGGGGGAACAGATTGAGGCAATAGGCAGTGAAATTATCGGGGATTCGACAGGAGACGTACCGAGCGAAGGCGCGTGGGAGATGATCGCGTGTCTCGACGAGGATAGAGAGAGTGTTTCCAGCGGATACGATGGTCGAGTCGCTTTGGAGATGTGCCTAGCCGCCTACGAATCCGAATGGCTTGGCAGAGTTAAAGTCACGTTTCCATTGGCTCAAAAAGAATCTCCGCTTGAACTGATGCTCCAGAGTGGACAACTTCCATACATTCCTGCCAGAGAATACGGTTGGGAGTTGGGTTAAATTTTGTAAAATCTTTCCCACTGTCATCTTTTTACCTCCTCCAGCGTTTTATGCTGCGTTGAGTCCCAATTCTATTGGGGCAGCAACTATTCCATATCCGTGAAGGAGACCCTACCATGTTTTTAGTCAGGGGACAACACCTGTTCCCTCTGTTCATAGCAATTCCTCTTTTCCTACTTCTGGGGTGTGGCGAGAGCGAGCGTAACGAGAATTTCGCGCCAAGGATTTCTATCTTTGAGGCGGACTCTGATATCATTGAACCCGGCACCCCAGTCGACATCAAGTTCAAAGCTGTCGACATTGACGGCGACGAACTGTCTGTTGAATGGTATGCGACCGGTGGTACGATCCAGGGCGACGATCTCGGTGCGACTTGGACAGCTCCCGAAGAGGAACAGAAATATCTGATTAAAGTCACCGTGAGCGATGGAAGGAAGTCGACTACAAGCACCATCGATATCCGTGTGTGGCGAACCCGTCCGGGGGACTACTACCCACTTGCGATTGGCAATAAGTGGCACTATCGCGACGATCAGGGAAATCGGGTTACCTTTGAAATCGTTGACACAATCGACATTCAAGTTACCAGCGATCGGACAGTTAAAAGCTATGTCTTACAGAAATCGAGTCCTGACGAGGGGCTAGAAGGTGTCCTCAATTTCTCCTATTTGGGTCATAAAATTGAAAATGGCGTTGTCAAAGGAATTCTCCAGCATGCACAGAATGTTACCTCCGGCACGGAAGATACAATCCTTTTCTCACCCTTTTTGCCGCTCTACAATTTTCCACTAATCCCGGAAAATAAATGGCAAACAAACTTTCAGGCAAAGTTGACCCCTGAACTGTTCCCAATCGGTGGCGGTGTAGATGAGTTTGAGGTACTCTCAGAAGAAACCTTGACGGTCCCGGCGGGTACGTTTGAGAACGTATTTCAGGTACAGGAATCGTTTAAGTGGAGCATCTTCGATCATCCTCTCGACATAACGGTGGCACAGAAATGGCTTGCTCCCAATGTTGGCATCGTCAAATTCACTCAATCTCAGACCCGTGATGATGTTGTCGTTGATGTTGAGTTTGAACTAGAGTCTTTTGAATTGGTGGAGGAACAAACTCCGCATTTAGCGATTAGAAACCAATTCTTTTAAGGGTGCCAGCAGTTTCGCCGTAAGATAGGGGTTGGATCTCTCCCCAATTGCATCCGGATTCCGAACAGGCGATGTCTCACGATCATCGTGCTCGGAAATCGACTCGGCAGCTCTAACGCCTTCCCAGACTTCGCGGTGTATCTCCATGCGATAGCACTCCAAACTCCCGTAACGCCCTTGGTCGATGTACTCCAATCCACACCTCTCAAAACAGAGAAAGGCAGCATAATTATCGACACCGACTTGAAGCTCAAAAGCCTCCACGCTGAGATATTCAAATATGAAGTCAATTGCCTGTTGTATCGCCTCTGTGCCATATCCCTGATAACGACAATCAGGTCGAATAACAATAAACTCCATTGTTGCGGCTTTCTCAACCTCACCGGTGCATTTGATTAGCATAAAGCCAATTAGTTCGCCGGTTGGCAAATCGATTGAAAACGGATGCGTATCTTCATCAGCAAGCCAACGATGCCAGTTGTCAACGTAAATTTGGAAAGGCATGAATTCAGTGCACAAGCGATTACGAAGGGTAGGCTCATTTGTCCAGCCCCAAATGCGCCGCAAATCTCGCTCCTCAGTTGTCCTCAATTTTACGCTGCCGCCATAAAGCTTTTCTAGCTCGCGCAGTTGAGTCCGTAGGATCGCTAATTGATCTGTATACGAATCCGCCTGTCCTGCTGCGGTGCCAATCAGGCGCTGGTTCGGCTGATCAATGAACTCAGACTGCTTCAGTCGATTCTGAAAATAGGTGAGTCTCTGCTCATTTTTTTCAATAATTCGTCTCAATTTGTCAATCACTTGGCGTCCACTATCGCTTCGCACGTTTATGCCTCCTCTCATACCGTTTTTTCTCTTTCTTCGGTCCTTCCCGCTCAAATCTTCCTGCACTAAATCCCGATATACGCAAGTAGCTATCGTACCGCAGCTCACTAATCTCTCCACCCTCGACAGCGGTTTTAACCGCACAGCCCGGTTCATGTTGATGGGTGCACGCTGCAAATTTGCATTCGGGAATGTAGGGACGCATTTCGGGGAAATAGATGTCTAAGCCCTGCTCATCATCAATCTCAAACAGGCCGAGTGTACGTATGCCCGGTGTGTCTGCCACGAATCCACCAAAATGGAGTGGCAAAAGAGAAACCGCCGTTGTGGTGTGCTGTCCCTTGTGCATCCGTTCATCAACATCGCCGACGCGTAGCTGTAAGCCCGGTTGAATTTCGTTGAGTAGTGATGATTTGCCAACGCCAGACGATCCGACGATAGCGGAAATCCGATCTTTCATCACTGTACGCATCTCGTCAATTCCAGCACCCGTTACGATACTGGTGTAGATCACACTATAACCAATTCCCTCGTACAGTGCCATTTGTGCTTTTAGCTTTTCGAGTTGGACCAAGTCAATCTTGTTAATACAGATCACGGGCAACATCCCCGATGCTTCCGCTGTCACGAGAAATCGATCCAGCATGCGTAGTTTGAGTTGCGGGTTTCGTGCTGCAAAGATGACTAGCAGCAGATCGAGGTTGGCTACAATGACCTGCGGCAGTTTGTTTACGCGCGTACGGCCAAATTGGGTTTCACGTGGAAGAATTTCCTCAATATAACCTGTATCCGCTTTCGACACTGACCGAGAGATTTGCACCCGATCGCCGACAGAAACAAGATCCACGTAGGGTAACTCTTTCGTTTCTGCACGCTCCCGCCTATCCGCTTCAATAATATGATGTCGCAATGAGCAGGGGCAGAGTTGTCCCGCGATTTGGACATCATAAACTCCACCGTGCGCTTTGATAACGATTCCTTCATCCATAAAATAGAACCTCACAAGGTTAAATGAAAAAAGCCCGCAAGGGAACTCATCCTTACGGGCTTTTCGACATTACACCAAACGAGATTTAAGTAGCCGTTCCCACCGATCCAAAACGTAGATGGGCAGAGTCAAGACAAGTTCCTTGATTATCCAATGTATTATTTCTATCGCAGTTAATTCGTTTAAGCATTTCTTGCATGACTTCACACCACCTTTCAATATAATTTGATTACGTCGCTATCTATACCTAACGCCTATTTCTAATCGAGGTTGCAATTCCGTTTATTTTAGCATATTTAAACCCTACACTCAAGCAAAACTTCAGTCAATTTTCAGATTTTTAGATCTACTAACAACAGAGATTGATGCTGACTATCAATTTTTATGCCAACTAGTCCCAATTCCCCTTTGCAACCATGAATTCCCTTGTCATTGCAGGTCGAATTTGCTATAATAGGGGTCAGGTATGTGGCGCACTCTGAAAGATTACTGTTACGTATTTACGGCAAAATATATAGGTCAGTGCATTGCTCGGCTGCCTCGTAAACTCGCTTTATTCATAGGCGTTTATCTTGCTACAGTTGTTTTTTTGTTCTCCCATCGCGAAAAAGCTAAGGCGTGCAAGCATGTGGCGCAGAGCCTTGGTATCGGTCAGCCGATGGTAGGCAGGATGGTTCGACGCTCCTTCCAGAACATCGGTAAGAATTTGATGGAATTTATGCAGCTGCCTTGCATGTCCCCTGAGACTCTCCATCAACTTGTTACCCTCGAGGGCAGAGAACATATTGATAAAGCACTAGTTCAAGGCAGAGGCGCAATCATCCTGACGGCTCACTTTGGCAATTGGGAACTTCTTGGTGCCAGCATCCTTGCACATGGCTATACAATCCGTGGGATTACCCGTGAGCTGCGATCCAAACGTTTAGACGCCATTGTTAGCAGCTATCGAGAAAAAGTTGGATGGCAAGGCATAGACCGAGATCGATCGGTTCGTGAAGTATTACGCTGTCTCAATCGGAATGAACTAATCGCGATTCTTGCAGACGTGGACACCCGTACTCGAGGAATCTTCGTTGACTTTTTCGGTCAGCCTGCTTACACACCTTATAGTCCAGTAGCCTTCGCGCTCAAGACCGGCGCTGCGATTTTGCCAACTTTTATTGTCCGCCAACCGGACAATTCACATCGTGCTATTATCGAAGCACCATTGACTTTGCAACAGAGTGGAGAGAAAGAAACAGACCTCTTGGTCAACACGCAGCAGTTCACCAAAGTCATTGAATCTTATATTCGACGCTACCCGGAACAGTGGATTTGGATGCATGAACGCTGGAAAACACAACCTGAATAACCGACACTTATATATCGCATTTCAAGTCTTCTTCCTTTTGGTAGCTTTCAGCCTATTCACTTTCGGCTGTGATAAAGCAGACGAAGAACCGACAGAACCGGTTCAAGAAACGCCTCAACAGATACTGTCTACCTTTTCAACCCAACACGCAGATGGGGGCATCACACGGTGGACGCTTGTTGCTGAGAAGGCAACATTCCTGAAAGAGATTGTGGAAATGGAAAAGCCAAAAGTCCAGATCTTTGAGGAGGGCAAGTGGGCAATAACAATAACAGGCGATCGTGGCGAGCTTATCGAGTCAAGCAATGATATTCACTTTTTTGAGAACGTTGTTGGAAAGAGCCTAGATGGGCGACTCTACACGGATGAACTTCACTGGCGAAACAGTGATGGCAAGTTGTTTGCGCCGAATATATCCACAATTGTACGGGGTGATTCGACAATGGTCGGTCAAGAACTAGAAGGCGATCCGACACTTGAAGTGGTTATAATGAAGAACGTTCAATCTAAAATTTATCCAAAGGATGAGAAATTTGATGCAACTGAGAATTAATTCTGTAACAGTTCCAAAACCTACCGTGGCTTTACTTTGGGCGGTTGGGTTGCTCCTTACTGTTTTTTTATTTAGCAACCCCGCGTACCCGGCCGATGAACAAGAGGCAGCTCCACCGGAACAGGAAGAAATAAGCGATGAAATGGCTTCAGAGGGGGATGTGATCGATGTTAAACACGCAGATCGTTTCGAGCAACGTGAAAAAGAAGGAGTGACAATTTTTACTGGTAACGTTCAAATTGAAAGACCCGACGGCTTCTTGAATGCCGACAAAGTGACCATTTATGAAAACGTCGACACGAATGAAACTGTCAGAACCGTGGCGGAAGGCAACGTCGAACTTCGGGATGGGGATACCTTTGTCACTTGTGCCCACGCAATCTTGAACCACCTCACGGATATTATAGACTTTAGCGAAAACGTCATTGTCCTTCAAAATGAGGATCGGTTGGAAGCGGATACTTTCACATATAACCGTCGCACAGGCGAACGCTCCGGAGAGGGCAATATAAAGGTTCGGATCCGTGTGAAGTCTCAAAAGGAACCTGAGGCTGAGTCACAAGAAGAAACAGAGTCACAAGAAGAAGAGGAGGTAGAAAGCAGTGGCGGTCCTTCAAACCCATGAACTTGTTAAAAGTTATACAAGACGTGGCCCCATTGTTGTTAACCGGGTCAGCCTTGAAGTTGAGACAGGGGAAATTGTCGGTTTGCTGGGGCCGAACGGTGCGGGCAAGTCAACGACATTTTATATGGTTGTTGGACTGATTCGTCCTAATGTAGGGCAGATTATCTATGATGGCGAGGATATCACATTTCTGCCGATGTATAAGCGCGCACGACGGGGCATCGGTTATCTCGCCCAAGAGACCTCTATCTTTCGGAAACTGACGGTCAGACAAAACATCGAAGCCATCTTAGAGGTGCGTGATATTCCCAAAAGGGAACGTGGGGAACACAGTGAACAACTGATGGAAGAACTTGGCATTTTTGAGCTAGCAGATCGGAAGGCATATACCCTTTCGGGTGGGGAATGTCGTCGTGCTGAAATCGCGAGAGCCTTGGCAGCGTCTCCGTCTTTTATTTTGTTGGATGAACCATTTTCAGGAATAGATCCAATTGCGGTTCAAGATATTAAACAGCTCATCTTACACTTACGCGATAGAGATCTTGGCATCCTAATCACAGACCACAATGCGTCGGAAATGTTAGGCATCGTTGACCGCGCTTACTTAATTACCGACGGAAAAATCACGTTAAGCGGCACCCCGGAGGCACTTGTCGAGAGTGAGATCGCTAGGGAGCAGTACTTAGGGCATAATTTTGAACTGCGCCGATCTCAGCAGATATAACGCAATCATTTGAGGAGATCAGGTCATGAACGTTGGAATGAGACAAACCGCGAGCTTACAGCACCGACTGGTCATGACGCCCAAGCTACAGCAAGCGATTCAGGTACTTCTGATGTCACGGCTGGATCTGACGCAGCATTTGAGTCAGCAATTGGAGCAAAATCCGCTCTTAGAGGAGATATTGGACGAGGATGAACTTGAGGCAATTATCGACCTAGAAGCACTCGATCCAGATACCCAATGGAATGAACCTGGAGAGATTATCGATCGCGAGGATAAAGAACCAGACTTTGACTGGAAGGACTTTCTGGATGACTCCTTCCACCGGGGTGAAAGCGGAGAGTTTGAGCATTGGGAAAACAACGATGACCAGCGTCCCTCCGATATTGCTAGTTTCCAGTCGCTACACGATTTTCTGATGGAACAACTCAGTGTCGCACCTTTTTCGGACATGGATCGGAAAATTGGTGAGCAAATTATCGGTAATCTTGATGATAACGGTCAGTTGCGGACTGGTCCTCTATTCGATATCGACCCATTGTTCCAAAATGACTTAGATAATGAGGTACTCCCAGAATTCCTGCGAAACGTAATTGAAAAAGGGCTACGTAAGGACTTTGAAAACGACGACATTTCGCTTTCTCAAGATGCAACTGTTACTGTGAAATCGGAAGATAGGTGCTGGCTGATAACCGATGCGGCGGGTGGACAGACCTATACAGTCAACAGGGAAGATGGTCAACTCAACGTTTACAACATCACCCTCGAAGATATCGCAGCCGCCGTCGGTTGCGACGTGGATGAGGTAGAGGCTGTTTTGCACTTTATTCACAACAACTTTGAGCCCATCGGAATCGCTTATCGAACCATTCCGGAAACCCTTCTTACACAGATGAGAGCTGCACAAATTGAGAATCCACTCGCAGAAATGGTCGTCAAGCACCACTGGGCTGATTTAACGGATAATCATCTCCAGCGCATCGCCCAAGGACTTGGGGCACAAATCAGTAAAATTGTAGAAGTGCGGGAACTAATTGGTTCCTTGGATCCCTATCCGGGGCGTCACTTCTCTGATCCCAGAGATCCAAGGGCACCTGAAACGATCATTCCTGACGTTACAATTGAAAAAATTGACGGGGAATACCGAGTTATCACCAACGACGATGGTATGCCTCGACTCCGTTTGAATCCCATCTACGTCGATTGGATGATGAACGGAAATAAAAACTTAGATCCCAAAACGAAGGAGTGGCTAGAGGTTCGCAGAACTCAGGCAAGGGATTTGTTACAAAGTATTGTGCAACGTCGCCAAACGATTGCAAGGGTAACGGAAGCGATTTTTGAGGTGCAGGCGGATTTCTTGGAGCAAGGCGTTGAGGGGCTTAAACCGCTGGTATTAAAGCAGATAGCAGATATGGCGGGGGTCCATGAATCAACAGTCAGCCGGGTCACGTCGAATAAGTACGTCGAAACACCTCAAGGTATCTACAGGCTGAAATACTTTTTCAGCGGTGAACTCCCCACGGATTCCGGATCAAATGTCGCTGCAACCACAGTTAAAGAGAAGATTAAAGATATGATTGAAAATGAGGACGCAGCGAAACCGTTGAGTGATAAGGCAATCTCTGATGCATTGGAAGCGCAAGGGATCCATACGGCAAGACGAACTGTTGCCAAATACCGCGAGGAGCTTAATATTTTACCATCTCCTAAAAGGAAACGGAAATGGTAGGGTAATTAACGATTTGCTGATTTGTAATGAAACGGCAGTCGCCAATGCAGCATTAATTCAAAGAAGGGAGTCTAAGGTATGCAAATCCATCTTACGAGCCGTCATCTTGAAATTACAGATGATATTAAAACTTACATTGCAAAGCGTACTAAGAAGATTGAAACGATTTTTAGCCCTGTTATCGATTTTCAGGTAGTTCTGGAGGTGGAGAAAAACCGTTACCGAACGGAAATTACGCTTGCAACACGTAAAGCAACCTTCCATGCCCAAGGTGAAACGCACGATGTTTTCTCATCGCTAGACGATGTAATAGACAAAATTGAGACACAGATCCGCCGCCATAAAGAGAGAATTAAGGATCGGCGACAGCGTTTGCCTCGACGTGAGGTCGCAATGCAGTTAAGTGGTAATGGAAACAGTACGCTGGCAGAATCCGATACGGATGATTCATCAAATATGCCCGACCCTCACTTCAGGGCTCCCGAAAAATTCGCTTCTAAGCCGATGAGCGTAAGGGAAGCGGTGATGCAGCTTCGGACTTCTGGAGATACCTTGTTGCTTTTCTTGAACGCACAGACGGAACAGGTCAACGTTGTATACGAAGATGATAACGGTGAATATGGATGGGTCGAACCTCAATTTGCCTAGAGGTGTTCAGGGGAGGTGTTTCACTGAACGACAGTTCAAGTCCCACCAATTCACATATGCTTGGTCCGATTCTCCTCCGAGCGTATCTATTGGGCGATTCCTCACTACTCCCTCTTAAGTCACCACACTGATTAGATTAGATTAATCCACCAAAGGAATAGTCGAATGCTAGACCATATAATGACGGTGCGTCAGCTAATCAAATATGCCGGTTACGAGCTACAATTTGAGGTTACGGCTGGACATGATGGACTAGATCGTGCGCTCAAAACAGCGGAGTCGAACCGCCCAGGACTTGTGCTGTGTGGGCATTACGACCACTTCGGACATGAACGGGTTCAAATTTTGGGAAAGGGTGAAATTTCATATCTAGAAAGCCTCCCTTCTTCGGAGCGAACGGAAGTTTTACAGAAATTCTTCTCGTATGCTCTTCCGTGCGTGGTTGTTACAGGTGGCTTGCCAGTCCCGTCAGAACTTGTCGCTATCGGCAATCAGACAAATATACCAATCTTGACTACCCGACTATCATCTGCCATCTTTACAACTAGGCTGCTGCTGTTCCTCGAAGATGAATTTGGTCCCTCGGAGTACATTCACGGGAGCTTGGTTGATGTGTTTGGGGTTGGTGTTTTAATCCTCGGCGAAAGTGGAATTGGCAAAAGCGAATGTGCTTTGGAACTCTTGCAGAGGGGACATCGCCTCATTGCAGACGATACCGTTCTTTTGAAGCGTGTATCCGGACACCGTGTTTTCGGGATGCGTATCCAACCGGTGAAGCATTATATGGAGGTCCGAGGGTTAGGAATTGTCGATGTGGTCGGACTCTTTGGGGTCACCGCGGTGGGTGATCGCACACAGGTTGAGTTAGTCGTAACACTGGAACATTGGGACGAAAACAAAGTGTACAACCGAACCGGACTTGATGAGGAAGCCTACAGTTTCCACAATGAACGGATACCATACCTTGTCATTCCTGTGGCACCCGGTCGAAATATCTCAAACCTGATCGAAGCTGCAGCAATGAACCTCTGGGGACAAAAGTTGGGATTCCACGCAGCAAAAGAACTCAATGAAACCCTCATTGCGGAAATGGCAGAGCAGAACGACGAAGTTGCGCTCGACGAATGGCAGCACACAACGCTTCATCGCGAAATTTTGGGACCAACAAAGTCAAAGGTAATTTGACAGGCCCATCAGCCAATAAGGAAGAAAATTATGATTGAACAATTGGTGACAATCCGCAACGCGCTCGGTTTGCATGCTCGTCCCGCCGGCGTATTGTCTCAAGCGGCGAATCAATTCTCTTCCAACATCTATATCCAAAAAGGGCTGATGAAGGTGAATGCAAAAAGTACCATGGGGATCATGATGTTAGCAGCAAGTCGTGGCACTGAACTTACGATTCGGGCAGAAGGCCCTGACGAGGAAGAAGCTGTTCAAGCCCTATCAAAATTGGTTGAGAGCGGCTTCGATGAGACAGACTGAAATGTCTCCAACGGCGTCGCATTCCAACAGAGCCAATGCAAATTAGGAGCGTATGAGATGACACCGGAAGAGAGATACCTATTTGACCTACACGGATACTTGGTACTGCGCGGGACACTGTCCCCTGATCTGTGTCAACGACTCAACGAAACGATAGATGACCTTGAAACACTTGATGATAATCAGACAGCAGCCCTAGGCGCTGAACGGAAATATCGTGCATCGGACAATGTTTACGCTCAGACGGGTATCCCGTCAGAAAGCGGCTTGGGAGATTACGACTGTGAGGTGCTCCGTTATGGTGGTCCCTTCGAGGAGCTCATTGACCTGCCTCAGACACTTCACTATATTGAGGAGATGATTGGTGAACCCAGCCGGCTCGATGCAGCCAGCTTTATGTCACGGAACAGTGGAGGAGCGTTTCGGTTCCATCACGGTTATGCGGAGTTACTACCCTATAGCGAGTATGCCTTCCGAGATGGAGCGTTCAAGTGCGTGAGCGTGAAAATTGGGTATGCGT
>JAGWBT010000063.1 GCA_021295755.1 Candidatus Poribacteria bacterium | reverse complement strand
CGGTTAGAAACCCAATGTTGCTCTGCCTGAGCAGAGAATGTTGGCTAGACCAACAAAAGTATCCTCCTCCTTTAGGGCGGGGAGTATGTCAAGACTTGATTATATTCTTGTATTGATCTAAATAGGTTCGTGTCGCCCGCATCACTCTTGGTGCGAGCAGAATTGTAGAGATCATCGTCGGGATTGCCATGAGGGCGAAAGCACCGTCGATGAGGCTGATTGCTGCGTCCAAAGAGACCACAGCAGCGACCACCATTAACACCACATAGAAATAGTTGTAGATGTGCTGACGCTCGGCACCGATTAAGAATCCCATACATTTCGCACCATAATAAGAATAGGCAAACATGGTGCTGGTGCTGAAGCATAGGACACAAAGGGTGAGTAGATAGGGGCCGATGCCGGGCATCGCTTTATTAAACGCCATCACCGTGAGGGTGATACCGTTGGCTTCGGTGCTCTGCCATACCCCGGAGGTGAGGATAATGAGTGCAGTGATGGTGCAGACAATAAGCGTATCAATCGCAGGACCAAGCATTGCGATAAGGCCTTCTCGGACCGGTTCGGTGGTCTTGGCAGCACCGTGAGCCAATGCTGCCGTGCCGATGCCTGCCTCGTTGGAATATGCCGCTCGACGTATACCGGTCATGATGACGGCGCCAATCGCCCCACCCGCGACAGCCTGTCCGGAAAAAGCGTCGGTGATAATCAACCAAAGACATTTCGGTATATTGGCGTAATTAACAGCAAGAATCCACACGGCGGCTGCCATATAGAGGATCAACATCCCCGGCACCAACTTAGAGGCGACTGTGCCGATCCGTAGGATACCGCCAAATATAATCAGTGCTACCGATCCAGCAATGATGATGCCAGCTATCAGATCGAACGTAAAATGCGACTCACCAACCCAGCCATTTGGGACAAAGATAACGTCGCGGACAATCTGAACGAGTTGGTTCACCTGGAACGCGGGCAAAGCACCTATCAGGGCCGCTACACAGAAGAAAGCACCCAGAGGTCTCCATTTTTGTCCGAGCCCCTCTACAATTGAATACATCGGACCGCCCTGCGCTGTTCCCCGACTGTCCGTCCCTCGATACATGATGGCGAGGGTACAGGTAAAGAACTTCGTTGCCATCCCCACAATGGCACTGAGCCACATCCAGAAGATTGCACCCGGCCCACCCACCGTTACAGCGACCGCCACACCGGCTATATTTCCTACCCCAATGGTTGCGGCAAGTGCACTAGATAACGCGGCAAAATGGGAGATATCCCCAGGATCGCTGGGATCATCATATTTGCCACGCAATATGTCAATGGCGTGCTTAATATATCGAAAGGGCAGAAAGCGGGAATAGCAGAGAAAAAAAGCACCGCCTCCCAAGAGCAAGACCAGCAGCCACGGCCCCCATGTAACATTACCAAAGTCGATTAAGATTTTCTCTAGCTGTTGCATATTGTAAGTCCTTTCTGATGTTGGGTAGCGTCTCTTACTTTTACGGTGCAGTTGGGTGTAATTGTTAAGATCTGTTTTTCGCTGCAATTCCTGGCTCTAAAGATAAAAATTGACACGATACTCCATCTATGCTACGATAAAAAAATGGCTTATGGTAAGATATGCGGGGCGGCTCTGCTACTGTTTATCTGCCTCATCCCCTTTTTCAGTGGGTAGACCCGCCGCTTTCCAGCCTCGGAATCCGCCCGTCAATACGGAAGCGTTCTTGTATCCCATGATCTGCAAGGTGTGTGCGGAGAGCGAACCTCGGGTGTTACCGCCACAATGCGCGACAACGTGCGTATCCTGATCGGGGACGATTTCATCAATTTCTAGCTCGATGGCGGCGCGGGGTAGTGAGATGGCACCGGGTAGATGTTCTGCCGCATACTGTTCTTTATCACGCACATCTAAGATAACAATAGACTCGTTATTGTCAATAGCCGTTTTCAGTGTTTCTGCCGAGGTATGTCCGATCTGTGCTTGGGCTTCAGCGACGAGTTGTTCTAGGGTTTTGCCATGCATAATTTTCATCTCCTGATGTACAAAGTTCGTATTCCTCAATATAAATTGAGCGGGTAAATATGAAGATTAAATAATTCCCCTTCATCGCTCACCAATAAATGCTCGCATTTTAGCACAGGTCTCAAGTATGGTCAAGCAAGCCCTAACATTTTTCACTTCTTCGGTTGAGTATAGATTTCGCATTTGTTTCGGAAAAGATTCTTACCGTACCGGATAACGCGTCAATAACATTGCAATTAATGGAGGTATTCTTGTGATACAATCACTTCAACAATCCGTTCAATCGGTCATTGATGAGGGACGAATTGGCAGCCCTGTGTTTTTGCGCTGCATTGTGCACGCCCCGATTGAGGCGGTGGACACGGTGGGTGGCATCGCTGCCTTAACTGCAATCGCCAATAGCTGGATGCCCGATCCGCCAGAACAGCTCTATGCCCTGGATAATGCAGACAAAACGCAGATTACCGCTATGGTGAAGTATGCCGGCGGACAGTCTGCGCTGCTAAGTGTGAATCGCCTCCCAGTGGACGGAGAGGTAACTGTCGATTTAAGGTTGGTTGGAAACAACGGGATCATCTATCACGAAACACCCACGGGACCATATCGCCTAATGAATCCCCCGCTCGACTTTGGTGGCGGCGCAGCTCTGATAGATACGATCCGTCAGGGATTAGAAACAAAACAGCCTATCAGCGTGACGGAGGGTTAAAATGGGAAACGGAAAATATGGTGTATTGGTGATCGGTGGACGACGCACGCATCAGGAGAGTTATGCCCACTGCTTTGCCGAAGATGAACGGTGTGAACTTATTGCAGCCTCTGATGAACTGGATGCACCGCCCGAATATGTTAAGTTGAATCGACAGCTTGCGGACGATTTGGAGATTCCTTATATTCCTGATTTGAATGAGGCGTTAGCATGTGATGATATTGATATCGTCAGTTCGTGTGTCCAAAACGAGCGGCGTGGCCGTGTGAACGTGAAATGCGCAGAGGCGGGGAAACACCTCTATCTAGATAAACCGCTGGCGATGAGTGTTGAGGATGCACATGCGATTACAGCGGCGGTGGAGAAAGCCGGTATCTGTAACCAGATGTTCAGCAACATGCACACCCCTTGGGCGCAAGCAGCCAAAAAAGCGTTGGAAGAGGGTGAAATCGGAGAACTCCGCGCTATCCACTGTGATGTGCTTTTTGCTAAGGGACATGTTGGCACTGCGCCGGTGGGTCGCAAAAGGGTAGAAAGGTCCACCGTTGAGAGATACACATTCATTGAGGCGAAACGGGAGATGTTTGATGTGGGAGTCTACCCCGTATCGCTGATTAATTGGCTGACGCAGAAACGGGTTAAAACAGTTTTTGGTACAACTGCCAATTTCTTCTTTGAAGAACACATCGCATGTGGTATTGAGGACTTTGGTGCGCTGATGATGACGCTGGAGGATGGGGTTGTGGCAACAATCATCGGTGGACGTGCAGGGTGGATGAGCCATCCCAAAGGCGGGGTTCAGCGGCTGCATTTGGTTGGGACACGGGGGGCATTGGCATTTGATGGTGCGCAACCGCGTCTCGAAGTGTTCGCTGACGAAGAGCCGTTCCGACAAACGCCTCCGCATCCGATGGATCCAATGGGAATGTGGTCGAGCACACAAACTGAATCGGGAATGATCCCTAAACGTCAGTGGATCTCGGTGGATCAAGCGGGCGATCAGCAGGGACCAGATATGAGAGGGTTTGTGGACTGCATAGAAGCGGGGAGAGAGAGCGAAATGAACGCTGCAGTCTCCGCCCAATCGGTCGCTGTTATTCGCGCTGGATATGAATCCGCAGCGAGCGGCGAAATTATCGCGCTTTGAAATTCAACCATTTGTTTTCCCCTTAAACCTCATGAACAACTGAATTCGCATTTCACATGCCGTCTTTTAGGTTTTACGCGTTACATTTTACTTGAATGGAGTATAATCATGCGAACTTTTGGCTCCAATGTGAATGGTTTCCACGATGTTTCGGACCAGATGATTGATAATCTGCGTCGCCGGGCGGAGGCACATTTCCGTAGGCAAGAGGTAGAAAAGGCAGAGTTGACATCAATCGCTGCCTTTGAGGAACACCGGAAACGGGTGCGCGATCATTTTATGACAGCCATCGGCGGTTTGCCCGAAGAACGCACACCGTTGAACGTGCAATGTATGGGTAGCCTCGATCGCGGTGCGTTTACCATTGAAAAGTTAATCTATGAGAGTCTGCCTGACTTCTACGTCACCGCTGTGTTGTATCTCCCAAAAGGGATCGGCTCTCCCCAACCCGCGGTTGTGTTCGTGCATGGACATAGTGATCTCGGGAAGTCCTATCCGGTTTATCAAGCCGTTTGTGTCGATCTCGCTGCGAACGGCTTTGTCGTGCTTGCCGTCGATCCACCAGGTCAGGGTGAGCGATTTCAGTATTTTGATCCGGAGAAGGGAGAGCGGATTATCGGCGGTTGCACAACGGAGCACACCTATGCTGGTCTACAATTTACGCTCAGCGGCGCTAGCATTGGTCGGCATTTTATCTGGGACGTTATGCGAGGCGTCGATTATTTGGAAACGCGACCCGAGGTTGACCCGACGCGCATCGGCTTAACGGGCAATTCGGGTGGAGGCACCCAATCCTGTCTGTTGATGATAAGCGAGCCACGCTTTGCAGCGTCCGTGCCGTGTACTTTCGTGATGACGCTCGAATCGTATATGAAAACAGGTCAAGCGCAGGACAGCGAACAGATTGTACCGGGATGTTTCGTCAACGGACCTGACCACGACGATTATATCACCGCTATGGTGCCGAAGCCGGTACTCGTCGGCGCAGCAGCTTATGATTACTTCCCGATTGAAGGCGCCATCGAAGCTGTGGAAAGAGCCAAGCGAATCTACGCTCTCTACGATGCTGAAGACGAGGTTGATATTGCAATTGGACCGACCCGGCATGAATATTCTCCGCCGCTGCGTGAAGCGTGTGTCAATTGGTACAAGCGCCATTTTCGCGGGGAGTCGCCCGACTTTACGACCAGCAAGCCGGAAACTTTGCCGGATGAAGCGCTCTGGGCGACACCCAACGGTCAGGTGCTAGATCTGTATCCGAATAGCAGAACGGTGTTCGACCTTAACAGAGAACGACTGGAAGTATCACCGGTTCCCCAATTTGCCGGTAACCGCGATCCCGATCAGATGCGGGAGAGGGTTGCGGAAGTTCTTGGAATCCCGGAGGGGCGCGATGGGAAGATTTATCCTCGTATTGTTGCTGAAAACGTTGTTGATGGTTACCAGACGGAGGAAATCTTTTTCTTCAGCGAACCCAATATCGTCGTTACTGGGACCTTTATCCATCCGCTTGAAGGTACCGCCGTCGAACAGACCGACCTGATTGTGTTTGAGCGCGGTACAAACGATAACTCGGATAAACGGGAATGGCTCGAAGCACGGCTTGCCTCCGGTCGACAGTTGTTTGTCTTTGATCCGCGTGGCATCGGTGGTGTGCAAGTGCGCTCATTCAATCGGGATGTCCACCCACATGACGGTGAATTTAAACTTGCTTCAGATGCCATGATGCTAGGCATCTCGACGATGGGTTTACGCGTCTTTGACATCCTGCGCGGATATGACTATCTCCGGACACGGGCAGATGTTAATCAGATTGGGCTATATGGGGTCGGCAAAAGTGCGTTTTACGCTTACTTCGCTGGGGCATTAGAGAACGGATTTACATCTCTTGAATTTGAAGATCTGCTCTATTCGTATCGCGATTTGACGAACACACGCTTTTACGACCAAGAACGTTACGACCTCGAAGTGATGGCGTGGGGCATCCTACAAAACTTTGATTTGGTGGACCTCGCACCGTGCTTTGGAAATCGACCCGTACAATGGATTGCGCCGAGAAATGCCACAGGGGAAGTCTTGACAGACGAAGTGTTTGATCAGGAATTTCTCGCCGTTGCGAGGGATCGGGGATATTGGGGTCAAGGAACGAGGGCGTGAATATCTGTTTGAAAGATGCATAGGCTGGATAAAGAATCGCTTTTTCGGTTTTCCTATTGACGCTCGCTCCGGGGAATGCTATACTGCTCTAAGACGCTAAACCGCAAATAGAAAGCCGTTATCAATCCGGTCCGTACGAACAAATTTAGGGCTTTGATAACGCGGAGGATGTATGAATAGGAAGTTTATCCTGCTTTTAATCAGTTTTTTCCTGTTATGGGGATGCCAGTCTCAAGATCAGAATACACAGCCAACTTCCAAGCCGAAATCCGAACCGGAATCCCAACCGAAAAGCCCACCCGTCGTTCCTGCTGTTCCCACCCGTGCCAAAGATTGGCCGATGTTCATGTACGATTTGCACTTCTCTGGCAGAAGCCCTGATCAGACCCTCGCCCCCCCACTCAAGTTGCTTTGGAAATATAAAACCGGTGGACCAATTCAAGCAAGTCCGGTCATCGCCTACGGCATGGTATACGTCGCCTCCACAGATCACATACTTTACGCGCTCGACGCAAAACAGTGGGGAATCAAATGGAGTTTCAAAGCTGGTGGCGTGATCCGATATGCACCAACGGTTTGGAATAATCGCGTTTATTTTAGTGCAAGAAATAATCATATTTACGCCCTCAATGCTCAAACCGGTGATTGGCTGTGGGAATTCCGATCGGAAACATGGATGGATTCTCCACCAATCTTGTCAAAAGGAAGACTATATATCGGGGCATATACTCAGAAGATTTACGTTATTGATGCGACAACCGGTGAATTGGAATCGCAGCTAAAGGGACGCGTGTATATTGATGGAATTGAATATGCCTGTTCACAAGGACGGTTGCGTCCCATCGCACCACAGCATGACGTCAACGCTTGGCGTAAACTCACACCGCTTACTTACAGTTATCCCGCAATCGCCAACGGTGTGGTGTACATTGGCGCCCGAGACAATCAAATTCATGCCTTAGATATTGAATCTCAAGAAGAAATCTGGTCTTATCCGACTAAAGGCTTTATTGATACTGCGCCAGCCATTTCCGACGGCATACTCTATGTGACATCGGATGATGGGTATGTGTACGCCTTTACCAATCAGGAAGGTGAGGCTCCTCAAGCCCTACCGCAGGAAAGTGAATCATCCCAAATCTCGTCAGAGGCAGGTCCAATTGGCACGGTGGTACGCGATCTAGCCTCCGTTTATACAGAAAGAGATGCAGGATCCCCTGTCAGCCTGACACTTAACGACGGAGTAACACTCTCAATTCTGAATCAAATAGGAGACTGGTATCAGATTGAGCTTCCAAACGGTGAAGTCGGTTGGATGGACGGGGGTGGGATAGGTGTGTTTGTAGAAACGGATGACATCCATTTCAATATAGCAATCTGCAAGCATAACCGGACGTTAGCACTGATTGAAGGAGCGGAATATCCCCATTGGTCTCCCCGCGGAAAACGGATTGCGTTTTTGAGGCGAACCAACCTATCAGGGCAGTATTGGCAGGCGAGCGAGCTTTGGATTTCGGATGCTTGGGCAAAACAACCGCGGCGGTTGCATAAAGGCGTCTTTTACAATCCCCATCTTTCGTGGTCACTGGATAGCAACTTTATCGCTTTTGAGGCCTATGATGAGTCGAATGAGAGTCACATATGGGCAATTGACTGGAAAAATTTGCGGTTGATTAAATTGGTGCGAGGCGACGCGCCTGCGTGGTCTCCCACTGCCAATCAGATTGCGTTTAGACGCTGGGAAGAGGGGACGGACGTCGTTTATCGGATTAATATCGACAAAACAGGGCTTATGGCGGTAGCGCGTGTTCCTATTGATGGACGAATTGTACCGTTCAGCTATCTAGATCCGCCGGTATGGTCTCCCGATGGCAAGCGTATCGCAGTGGGGCTAGACCACCAACACTATCAGTCTGGACATTCTCGGATTCGTATTCATAATATAGACGGAACTAAATTCGGGGAGATCCCTACGCAATCTCAACGCGTTACAGAGCTTGCATGGTCACCGGATGGTTCGCATCTAGCCTATGTTCTTCGAGGCAACCCCATACCGGATCCTGCGCTTGATAAACAGCTGCATATTGTCGATGTTTCCGCGATGGAATCCGCTAATACTGTTGGTAATAGGCAAGTTCTGAAGCATACTTCGCCAACATGGTCGCCGCAAGGAGATAGGCTCGCATACATGGAACGTGAGGACTGTATGGGGCTGCGGTGGAAGGTTTGGGTTCTGGACCGTCAGACGAACCGGGTGCTGCCGGTGGCACGGACGTCACTCTCTTTGACCGCTGTCACTTGGCTGCCGGACGGGAAACATCTGTGTTTGTGGCATACGTCAGAATATCTGCGTGGCGGGGAGTACAAACCTGCCAAGACGAGAGGGTGGATTGTGGAGCTTAATCAGTGAGAGGATTGCGGCAGATTCAAGAACCCAACAACTGCGATGATGGAAAGGAATCGCGATGAAACAACTCATTTTTGATGACATCTATAGTTGGTCAGTCTTTAGCGAAATGCGCCAAGTTGATTTCAACGGACATCTATGGGTTCGTCCTGAAGGCAACATTCTTGTCGACCCTGTGCCGATGATTGATTCTGACTTGAACCAGTTTGACAACCTCGGTGGGGCAGCCCTGATTGTGCTAACCAATAGTGACCATGAACGGGAGGCGGAGTTCTTTCGGGAACGTACAGGGGCAAGTATTGTTATCCATGAGGCAGATGCTGGTGCATTGGAGGTCCAAGCCGACCGTCAGATTACCGATGGTGAGGAGATTGTGCCGGGATTGCAGGCAATCCACCTGCGTTACGGCAAGAGTCGGGGGGAAATTGCGCTCTACTTCCGTGAAAAACGTGCTGTGCTGGCGGGTGATCTGGTCGTCGGAGCACCCATCGGATCGCTGACGTTGCTGGCAGATGAAAAGTTAGAAGATCCGCCGAAAGCAGCTTTGGAACTGCGAAAACTTCTCGCTTTGCCATTCGATGCGATTTTGGTTGGGGATGGTCACTCGATTCTGCAGGATGGTCGCCAGCGATTAGTCGAATGCCTCCAACGACGCACAGATATTTACATTAATCGGATTAACATTGATGAGATTGATTGGGTTAAACGGAAAGCCCCCGAACCGTACGACTTTGAGGATAAAGACATAGATCCACTCATCGGTGCGCAGCTGTTAGGATATCGACTCATCCGTTTGCACCCCAAAAACGCCAGTTTCCCCATGCACTTTCATCACTTCAGCGACGAGATGTTCTATGTGATGGAGGGAGAGTGTACGCTCAAAACCCCGCGGGGAGATCTGACTATTACCGCCGGGGATTTTATCGCCTTTCCTCCGGGGGCGGCGGGTGCCCACAAAATAGTCAATACGGGGCATGCACCGTGCACGGTACTAGCGGTAGGGATGAATCAACCGCACGGTGTCAGCGAATATCCCGATTCCAACAAAGTTTTCCCCTATGTTTCTAGACGACTGTTCCGCAAAGATGATAATGTGAGTTACTGGGATGGTGAGATAGAAAAATAAGGATCCACTCAAAGGGTAAGTTTTAGCCCTTTGGAAGGTTGTTTGCTGCGGATCATGTGTTGCGTTCCGTTTTGTCCATTGGCTTGCGCGGAGAGGTCGGTTCGCGGGGGAATATCCCACGAGATATGACCACATACCGGACACTCGAGTTCTGCTTCAACAAGATTCCTAAACTTTCCTGTTTTTCGCGGCTTTCGTTGGGTGTTGCACTGTGGGCAGCGAACAGATCGTAAATCGTAAGATTCACCGCGCCCGAAACGGGTTAAGAGATAGAAAAGTCCCCAAATTGCTCCAACGATAGCAATACAGCAGAGGATAAAAAGTAGGAAAGGGACAATCTCCATTCTCTCAAACCTTCTGTAAATGCAGCACGCTCAAGCCGTAAACAATCACGCTTGGGATTGTGAAGTGGATCCGCTCGCCAAGTGTTTCATGAGGTAGGGTAGCCGATTCGCCCTTCTCCGGATAGAGCCACTCGACCTTATTTACCAGGTAGCCCCTCGGCACCTTACACGCTACTTGAACGGGCCCTGTTGGTTGCGGTGTTTCAATGTCCACATCCTCATCTTGCCGGTAATTGACCCAGTGCAGCACCAAAGCATCATGCCCTTCGGGCATCCAAGCGCGTACCCGAACAAACCAAGGCGCATCGGTTTCCAAGTATACTGCCCCAAGCAAATCTTCCAAATCCCTCAGAAAACCTTGTCCGAAGGAATCATTCTCTAGGGAGGGATATACCGGTAGTTGTACACCAGCTCGTACTTCCACCGAATCGGGTTCCCATTGTCCCTCCGCGACATAGCACACACTCTCCGGTTTTGTACCCTTGCGGTCCTCCTCGGTTAGCGCCCAATCTGCTAACAACTCTTCCGGGTAAGGTTGTCCGTCAAGTTGATGTTTTCCAGTGTCCCCTGTAAAGACGAGTTTTCCACCATTTTCGACGAACTGCTTGAGGCGTGCGCCCTCCTGTGGGGATAGACGTTTTACGTTGGGCAGGATGAGCGTATCGTAGTTAGTAGCGCAATCAAGGAGTTGTTCATCGAGAATAATGTCGAAGAGTAGATGCCTGTCCTCCAACAACCGACCAATCCGCTTGAGCGGTTCTAGACAATCCGATTCGTCTTCTAATTCAGCGCGGCGCGGATAGACCAGTGCTAGCTGTGCCCAGGGTTGGGCGGGATGTAGAAGGGTTTCGTGATCAGCGAGAAAACGTTGATACCGGATAACGGGAGCGTAGTAATCCTCCACAGCAAAATCCGGGTTTTCATCATAGCCCCAATGATATGCGAGTGCTGCGGCATGGTTTGCTGCGGCTTCGGCAATCGACAGTCGCAAGCGACGAAAATCGTATTTGTTAATTACAAAAGGTTTGCCGCCGCCAGTCGCATAGATGAACCGAGCGGGCAGCCCCATATCCGCTAAATAACCGTGCTTGATGAAACTCATCCCCTTATATCCGCCCTGACTGTACCAGATATAATCCTCGTTTTTTGCCCATAGCCCACTCGGTAGAAGGCTGCGCTCGTCGTGGGGCATGAAATCGTACTTGTGATACCACTGTGCTAGCAGGAGATCCGGTTTCAGTGAACGACCGTGAGTGATGTATATTTCGTCCAGTGCCTCTTTGCGGCGCAGGTGGGTTGCACGATTGAGGGTTAGCTGAAACCGTTGTCGTAGATCCTCCGGACATTCTGAGGACGGGGTTAAGCGATCTGTGACTTCGGTGAGGTCGTGCCCCCCAAAAATCCGTCGCAGGTCGGTAGTGTCGAAGGCTTGCTGTAGTTTGTCTCGCACATAACCTTGGCAATAACCGCATCGGCAGAAGTTCTCGAAGTTATGATGCACATTAAACCCATCTATCCCCAGCTGGATGGCTTTTTTCACCATCGACTTCAGGGTGGCAAGCCAGTGGGGATTACACATACAGCCGCTATAGGTCAGATATGGGCGGCCTTCGATGTCCCAACGTCGCAAAGTGCCATCTGCGAGCCGTTGTTGGGTTTCTTCAGCGGTAGCACAGGGAGCAGCTCCTAGAAGATCCTCCGTCCAGATTCGTTCCCACGCACCGAACAGTCCTTGACCTTCTTCGTGGTTTCCGTAGTTCCATGCCATGCTCATCTGCCCGACAACCTGTGCGCCAGCCTCCTGGAGTTGGGGGATGAGTTCCGCTGCGCAGGCAAGGTTTTCTCTAATCCCAAGTAGCGGCATCCCCACCCAGTGGCGATTGACTGCGGGGTCGTCTGCCAAACTGTAGAACATTGGTCCAAAGGTGCCCACCTGCACAACTTGCAGTTTTGCCCTTCTTACATGCTCCACTAGATCGAGCCGCTGTGGGATACTCCAATGTTCAGCCATGCGATTAAACCAGAAATTTTCTGCCATGTTTCCTCCTTGACTAGACTGTATCTCCAGACGCCTATTCGCACTTTGCACCGTCTACGCGAGTGCTTCGAGCAGGCGGGAGACATCTTCTTGGTTATTGTAGACGGAAGGAGAGATGCGCATCTTGTTGCCATGGCGCATCGCTACATGAACGCCGGCGTTTCTGAGTTTCGCCATTGTCTCCGCTGGATCCGGTGCGGCAAAAGCTACAATGGGGCTTTCGTTTCCTTTGGGGGTAATAGCGGGATAGCCGAGGGGGGGCAGTTCCTCCATCAGCCGATCGGTGAGTGTGCGTACATGGTTGCGAATATTGTGAACACCCAACCGGAGAATATACTTCAGGCTCTCTTGGGCGCAGATGGCACCCTCGTAGGACGGATAGCTAACCTCGTAACAGGTAGGTCCGGGGGTTGGTGTAAAGACGTACTCCGTGATATTTGGGTCAGATTCTCCAACCCAAGGAGGGTAATTAAAACTTATACCTCCGCAGTGCTGGGTGGGCTTCACCACAGTGCCTTGGAGGTCTGAGCGCACGTAGAGGAAACCGAACCCCTTGACCCCCATAAGCCACTTGAAGGTGGAGCACGCAGCGAAGTCGATGCCCATTGCTTCCACATCGACCGGCACAGCCCCTACGCCCTGAATAATATCGACGTAGAGATAGGCGCCATGTGCGTGGGCGAGGTCACTGATAGCCTTCACGTCCGAGAGATAGCCGTTGACGTTCGATACCAGCGTTATGGAGACCAGTTTGGTGTTGTGATCAATCGCACGTTCCATGTCGTGGTGGTCAATCTGCCAATCGCGGTGTTTGACGATGCGGAGGCTATCATCGTCCCCAACACATGAGCGCACGGAGGCTTTTTCCCGCATTTTGTAGTTGTAAAGGGACGCGGCGTAGTGCAGGTCATGGGTGACGATGTTGCCACCGGCGAGGTGTTCCTGCATACCGTTGATTATGTTACTCTCTGCTTCGACAGCACTGCGCGCAAAGGCGATATCTTCCGGTTGGGCGTTGATGAGTTTGGCGAAGAGACGTTTGGATTGGTCCCGTGGTGCTGCCCAAGGGGGCCACCACGGCTCGCCCACTTCGTGTGCCACCCAATCAACATAGCGGTGCAGGGCTGCGGCGGAATGAACGCTAAGCGGGTGTGATGAGGCGTTATCGAAGTACGCGGCGGTTCTTGCCCGTGGAAAGTCGTTGCGGACCGCGCCGAAGTCGGGTTTTCCCGCCGAGGCTGTAACGGATGCCGGCTGCTCGTCTATAGAAGATACTTGGTGATGATTCATGATGGATCTCCAACGCTAGGTTGAGGAGGTATTGTATACCAACGTGGTGAGATAATCTCACATATTTACTAGGTGATAAGTTTGCAGTCGATTTTGCGCGTTTTTGACACCTACTAGGTTGTATAAAGAGTCACAATATCCATGTCCGACAGAGCATGTCCTTTTCCAACCTGCTGACCGGGAAATTTCACGGAGCTTCCCCAAACTTTAGCGTGTTTCAACTTTCGGGCAATATCCTTGTGAATCTTGCCTGCAAAATCTTCTACGGTGCTATTGGCAGGGATTATCACCGGCTTCTCATCTGGCTTATTTCCAGCCTGATTTGAACGTGGAAATACACGAATCAACCCTGTGGATGCTCGTATGGCTTCTTTTAGTGTATCAAGGTGCAACTTCTGCTCTGCCGAGACCGCAACACTTTTGAATTGAGGGAATCGCGTCTGTACCGCTCTTAAACGGTTCTCGGCACCGGGATCGTCCATTTTTGTATATGCAATTAACAGAGGTTGGGGCAACTTCGTCTTTGCCAGTTCCGTTAGAATAATGTTCAATTCTTGTGGATCAGCAGTCAGGTCATGTGCGATCATTAAACCATCAGCATTGGCTGCCACACTCAGTAGTGCTTGTCCCCCTCCTCGTCCCTCCGTTGCCCCCGCGATTATGCCCGGAATTTCAACCAATTGAATCCACAGACCATCGCAATCCACTCTTGCCGGTATGGGTCTTAGGGTGGTGAAAGCGTAATCAGCAACTTTTATCTGCCTGCGAGAGAGTGCCTTGAGCAATGCGGATTTTCCGGCGTTGGGTGCACCCACCAGTGCCATCTGAAAGTGCCCTTCTTTTTCAACAGCTAGAGTATCTTTGTGTTGCACCTTTGAGCGCTTCTGCTGTTGTTGAATTTCTTCGTTGAGTGACTTGCGAAGATCAGCGTAGGGTCCACTGCGGTAGTTAGGTAACTCCTCAAGAATTCGATGGAGTTCATCCTGCTTTTCCTTGCCCACTTTGCCCTTCAATCGCCTTTTGATTTTCTGCTTCATCACTTTGTGAGACATTGGCATAGTGCGTTCTCCGTATCTGGAAATCGAAAGTTTGGTTTAAGCAGATTAAACTCGCGTCAGGGACAAGAATTCACATGTACTCAACTTTTCGATTTGACACTGAGAGGTGCGCTCGAAAAACGAGGTTTCTGCGCTAAAGTTCTCACGATTATCTTATCAGTGTTTCATCAATTTTACAACAAAAATGCGATCAATCTGTGATGCTATTGTTTTATCGCTAATATTGAAAAAGAGTGCTATAATAAATATCTAGAACTTCTTACCCCCTACTAGTGTTTATTCATCATACAAAACTCGATCTACTACAATGGAGGTGCTTTTATGCCATTTGGAGGCAATGATTGGCTTGCTTTAACCCCGGAACCGACCTTGGAACCGGAGATTCCCATCTGTGATCCGCATCACCACTTTTGGGATTTTCGGACGGAGCGTGTTCCTTACCAACGGTATCTACTCCACGAGCTAGCTAATGACGTGAATAGCGGTCACAATGTACGTTCCACAGTGTTTGTTGAGGCGAGAGCGATGTATCGTGCTGAGGGTCCGGAGGAGATGCGCCCTGTGGGCGAAGTGGAATTTGTGCAAGGACTGGCAGCCGCCAGCGCAAGCGGGTTATACGGACCTTGCCGGGCTGCAGCGGCAATCGTTGGCCATGCTAACCTGAACCTTGGGGAGCAGGTTGAACCTGTGCTTCAAGCGTTACAGGCAGCGAGTCCCAACCGTTTTCGTGGCATCCGCCATGCTGTAACTTGGGATCCCCACCCAGAGGTGGAAAACACGAGCGCTCACAGGGTGGAAGGACAATTGGCTACTGACAACTTTCGGGCTGGTGCACGGGTGTTGGCAGATATGGGACCGCAGCTGCCCGAACTGGCGGATTTTGCCAGAGCAGTGCCTGACTTGACCATTATTCTCAACCATATCGGAGGCTTGCTACGGGTAGGTCCTTATGCCAGCCGGGACGATGAGGTACTCGCTACTTGGCGGAGCGGTATCGCTGCCGTCGCAGAATGCCCCAATGTCAACGTCAAACTGGGGGGTATCGGCATGCCCCGCACCGGTTTTGATTGGCATGCCCGAACAACACCCGCCGGTTCAGAAGAACTTGCATCGGATATGGCACCCTTGATGAATTACTGTATTGAGCAGTTCGGTCCTGACCGGTGTATGTTTGAGAGCAATTTCCCAGTGGATAAGGTCTCTTATTCCTACCACGTGATGTATAATGCTTTCAAACGTTTGTCATCGGGTTACTCGGTTGACGAGCGTGCTGCTATGTTTCACGATACCGCCGTGCGCGTATATCGGATAGAGATCTAACGCCCCTGATGCTGAGTCGCACTAGCAAACTACTCATTTTACCCGTCAATTGGTATGGTGAGGAAAGGGTATAAGGATATAATGAAGACAAAAAATCCAGCAGGCATCAAAAGCGGGTTAACAAACTACGGGGATCCAGAGTTCAGCGTCTACATCCGTAAAGCGTTTGCGAAAGCGATGGGATATTCGGATCAAGAGTTGGAACGCCCAATCGTTGGCATCATCAACACCTTCAGCGGTTTTAATAGCTGCCATCACAATTTTGCCGACCTTATCGAAGCGGTGAAGCGGGGGGTGTTGTCTCACGGCGGGCTGCCGATTGAATTCCCAACAATTTCCCTTGGAGAGATGTTTACCGCGCCTACCACGATGATGTTCCGCAACTTAATGGCGATGGACACGGAGGAGATGATCCGTGCCCAGCCGATGGACGGTGTTGTCCTACTAGGCGGGTGCGATAAGACGGTTCCCGCTCAGTTGATGGGGGCTGTAAGCGCAGATCGTCCGGCGGTCAGTCTGGTCGCCGGACCGATGATCACCGGGGATTATCAGGGCGAGCGACTTGGGGCTTGCACCGACTGCCGTCGATTTTGGGGCGAATATCGCGCTGGACGTTTGACCAGCGACGAGGTGGCTGAAGTTGAAAGTCGGTTGTGTTCTAGCACGGGGACTTGTATGGTAATGGGTACTGCTAGCACAATGGCAGCATTGGCGGAGGCACTTGGACTGATGTTGCCCGGTGGCGCCGCTATCCCCGCGGTGATGTCGGAGCGGCGGCGTCATGCGGAAGCTACGGGTAGAACAATTGTTTCAATGATCAAGAACGACCTCCGTCCTTCGAGGATTTTGACACAGCAGTCTTTCGAGAACGCCATCCGTCTCCTGATGGCGATTGGTGGTTCAACGAATGGTGTCATCCACTTGACAGCGATTGCGCGGCGGCTCGGTATTAAGCTTAAACTCACCGACTTTGATCGAATCAGCGATGAGACTCCGGTCATAGTGAATCTTAAACCGAGCGGAGAGTATTATATGGAGGACCTTTTTAAGGCGGGTGGGGTTCCAGTGGTGATGAAAGTGCTTGAAGACGTTCTCCATCGAGATGCCCGGACATTGTTAGGGAATACCATTGGGGAGAATCTCTCTGACGTGCCTCGACCTGCTGCGTGGCAGGATGTCATTAAGCCCAGAACGGCACCGCTGTATGAATCTGGAACGCTTGCTAGCCTTTATGGGAACTTAGCGCCGGAGGGAGCGGTGATTAAGCGTTCAGCGGCCTCACCGGATCTACTGACGCATCGCGGACCGGCAGTCGTGTTCAAGTCACTGGAAGATTTGCACGACAGGCTTGATGATCCCGACTTACCCGTCACTCCAGAGCATATCATTGTTCTACAGAACGCTGGTCCCATCGGCGGACCGGGGATGCCGGAGGCGGGCTATCTCCCGATACCGAAAAAACTCTTGCGGGCGGGCGTTAAAGACATGGTTCGCATTTCTGATGCTCGGATGAGCGGAACGGCATTCGGCACGATTGTGCTTCACATTGCTCCCGAAGCGGCTATCGGTGGACCTCTCGCGTTGGTGGAAGATGATGATCTGATTGAGTTAGATGTCCCAAACAAGCGGTTGGAACTGTTGGTTGATGACGCAGTATTAGCCAAGCGGAAGGAGCGGCTTGTCCTTCCCGAACCGCATTTCCAGCGGGGCTATGGGCTGCTATATACCCAGCACATTGAGCAGGCGCACTTGGGTTGTGATTTTGATTTTCTTTAGTTATACTTTTGTCGCCAAATTATTGCAGGAGAAAAGCACAATGCTTGAAGAACAATATCAAAAAGGTGTTGAACAGTTTTCAAAAATGGTTGGTACTCATAAAATAGACGAGTTGAGAGAAAAATTTAGGTCGTTATCTCCGGACTTTGAAAGGTGTGTGATGGGAGTTGTTGGTGGTGAGATTTGGAGTCGTCCCAACTTAGATTTAAGAACGCGGAGCCTTTGTAGCATTGCGATTTTAGCGGCATTGGGTCGAGTGAATGCCCTAGAACTAAACGTTCAAATGGCATTGAATAACGGTGCAACGAAGGCTGAAATCGTTGAAGTCTTTTTTCAAGTTGCCGCGTATGCTGGTTTTGCGGCGGCATGGGACGGGTTAGAAAAAGTCAATGAGATCTTCAAAGGATAGGCTACCTATTTTTCAGGAAAGGGAATTTTGATGAGCCAACCAATTCGCGTTGCGATACTCGGTCTTGGACAACGTGGACTTCAGCATTTGAAAGCCCTTTGGAAACTCCAAGGCGAGGGGCTTACCAAAATTGCGGCGTTAATCGACGTTTTTGAGGAAAACCTTGCGGAGGCAAAAATCCAGAGGTATGTGGAGGGATTTCAGATTGATGGCATCCACACCTCGACAGATTTCGGGGAAACTCTCGCAGAATTGTCGTTGGATGCGATCTATTTCGCCTTGCCGCCCGGGGTACATAACGGCGAGATTATCGAAGCGGCGAATGCGGGAGTTCACATCTTTGCTGAAAAGCCGATGAGCCTATACCTCAATGAAGCCGTTGACATGGAACGTGTGATACAGGAGAACGGCGTTATTTCCACAGCAGGGTTCCAACAGCGGTACGATGCGCGTTATGAAGCTGTCCACGACTTTCTCGCGGATAAACAACCTGTAATGACCACCATGATAGGCAATGGTGCGCTTGAAGGTCATTCAATCAAACATACTAAAACTGAAACCTTGGGTGGCCCTGCCAATCGTGTCTGGACGGCAAACTACGAGTGGTCTGGGGCGACGGTCGTGGAAGGCGGCATTCACCAGACGGATCTGATGCGGTATTGGTTTGGGGACATCGCGTGGGTTGAAGCGAGTTATATCCACCGTGACGCGGCAGACATCGTTGATGGTGGGGATAACCCGTATGCCTACAGTGTAAGATACGGCTTTGAGCGTGGTTGTATTGCAAATCTCATCTTGTCCCGTCTTCGCCAAACGTATTTTAGTGACGGGTATGAAAGTATACTCTGGACGCACGGACATCTGAAGTTTGAAGGAAATGATGTCGTTGCATACTACTACGATGGGCAATATCCGCCGGCGCAAACACCATCAACAGAAGCAGTGCGCCATCTACTACCGCTGCCCCGTGGCGTAGATCCAACCGAACAGATTAGCCGCGCTTTTCTCGGTGCGATTGGGACGGGGAATTCGGATCAACTTCGGAGTACATTCGGGAGCAGCATGAATAGCCTTGCTGCGGTGCTGGGTGCGAACGTCTCTGATCAGCTGGACGGTGAGCGCATATATCTCAAGGACTTTCTGGTGGATGCGAAGTACGATCGTTTCCGTCGAAAACCTGCTAACGGATAGTTCCGTTTGCCAAAAGTAGCAGCGAAATCCTTGCCCTAATCATGAGTCACACCTGCATGCTAACGGGCTTCTTCTAACGATTGAGACTTTAGGGGAAAAACGCAACGGAAGCCTGTCTTCAAGAAACGTGAGTTTGGAGCAGACTTAGAACGGTTACTGACGGTTATACTTGTTGATCCGCCGTCCCATGCACCTCCACGCCAGACACGATGGGCGGTCAGGGCGCGAAAATCGTTATCGGTTAAGGGGATTAATCCGCCAGCCACCGGATTGTTTCGCGGACTCGTGGTATAGAAATCTCTATCATATTCATCCATACACCACTCCCATACATTGCCCGCCATATCGTACAAACCGTAATCATTTTGGGGAAATCTCTTAACAGGTGCGGGCCAATACCATATATCAGGTTCCACTTCTCCGCTATAATTGGCTTTCGCATGGCTAGCTTCATTCCCCCATGGATATCGCCTACCGACCTGCCCACCTCGTGCGGCATATTCCCATTCAGCCTCAGTTGGCAGCCGTTTGCCCGCCCATTTCGCATACGCCATCGCATCGTGCCAACTCACATAAATGACGGGATAATGTGGTTTGCTCAGACGACCTAAATCATCTGCCTTGTTCCAGTGAAATGGTATGTTGCTATATCCAGTTGCCTCAACAAACGCCCTGTACATAGCGTTAGTAACCTCTGTCTCGTCCATATAAAAGACATCAAGATACACCGTGTGAACCGGACGTTCATCGCTTTGTCCTTCTCCAAAATGGTCGCCCATCTCAAATTCACCAGCAGGAATCAGGTGCATAACGGCACCATCCGTTTCAAAGCGTATCTGTTGCTGAACTGAAACTTGGACCACCTTTTGATACACCGTACTTTTGGGAACCGGCGCGTTGTTTTTCACGGTGAGTGTAACGAGATAGTTTCCCACTTCAATGTAAGTATGCTTAGCGGTCAAGTCGGGACTATATTCGGTCTGTTCCCCATCTCCCCAGTCCCATCTGACGGAGGAGATACCGTAAAGCGTATCTTTTGATTCACCAGCATCGACGATGATATGCCCATTCTCCAGATACCCTACCTCTGTCAGCCTAGCTTCGCTGGTTACTTCGAATGTTGCTACGAATCGATGGATAACAGCCTTCACCGTGATAGGCGAGACATTGGCACGGTCACGACCCGAAAAGAGAAGTTGACTGTGTCCTTGATACACAACGATTCTATCGTTTAAGACGAGGCGCATGTTGATATTGACAGACCAATCCCCTTCGCGAGGAACCTCGTCAACTGTGACGTAAACTTTATCCCTGTCGGTTTGAATAGCCAGATCTTGCTCTGTCCTTATTGGTTTCATCCCTGTACTTGTTATCGTCACGTTGACTGCGTACATTCCTTCTTCCCTCACATTTTTGAGAAGAATCGGGATTTCTACCGAAGTCGTTTCTTCTGTATCGTCACCACAACCCCATAGAAATACAGTTAAGCCAATGATTAATAAGGTGATAATCGCTTTCATTATAATCCTCCCTAATTTTCGTTAGACAGAACAGATTGGCTTATGTAAAAACAGAGTGCAATGGTTGAATAAATGTGCTAAACTTCTAAGTGTGGATTTCCAAATACTCTATCCAAAATTCTTAGCATGAGTAAAAAAAAGGCATATACATTTACTCAATCGAATATCTGTTGATTATCCATGAGAAATATATATGCCTTCTGATTCAGATGTGGCTTACAAAATATGTCAATGGCACTACAATCACGGTCGCAACGCCAATCAGGTCAGTTACGTCCCTTATCGTTGTCTGGTGTGAAAAGTGCGAATCTTATTTTTCCGTTGCCGTTTTAGCTCTAGGCGGCGTCGTTTTTCGCTCGGCTTCTCGTAGAAGCTGCGTCGTCTGATTTCCGTGACGATACCTGCTTTACCGCATATCTTCTTGAAGCGAGCAAGGGCTCTATCAAGTGTCTCGTCCGGTTCTACTCTGACATGGATCATTGTATTAAACCTACCCCCCTTTCGATTCTTGGGATTTTAGTAACCAGTAACAGGTTGTGTAGAAAGTGTAACGCAGATGATCATGAATGCAGAATATGCTGGCACCTGCTTTACCAAAATCTCAAGTACGGTTCCTTGAAATGCTATCCTCTATTATACCAATTTATGTCGTGATTCTCAATAGAAAAATTCGATACAGGGAATATTATGGTGAATTCTAAAAATAAAAAGACACTTGCGCCCCTCGGTTTCGATCCCGATTTATCGGGGCCGGTAGGTGCGGTTTCCAACCGCACCGGTTTGGAGTACCTCATTGATTCTAAGATCCACTATAATCCCAAAAAGCGGGATGAGTGACACTAAATAGGTGAGATTCAGATCTAATTTTTTGGACTGCATGCTTATTAAGGAGTATAACATGGCATTAAAATGGGGAGTGCTTGGCGCGGGAAGCGTTGCACAACGCCGGGCTATGCCAGCAATAACTAAAGCGAAAGAGGCGGAGCTTCATGCGCTACTTTCTAGAGATGCAGCGCGTGCCCAACAGCTTGCCACAGAGTATGGCGCACGGACTTCCTATACAACGGTCGAGGAACTCCTATCGGATGAGGCGCTGGATGCAATCTATATCTCAACGCCTGTATATCTGCACTGTGAGCAGGTAATCGCGGCTGCGGAACGCGGTTTCCATGTGCTCTGCGATAAGCCGATGGCGATGAATACGGAGGAGTGCCAACGGATGATCGACGCTTGCCAAGCGAACGGTGTGCATCTGCAAATCTGCTTCCTGTTCCGCTTCCACTCCTGTTTTCAGCAGATAAAGAAATGGGTAACCGAGGGGCGTTTAGGACAAATTGTCCAAGCACGGGTGCCTTTTCTTAAGCCGTTTCCAATCCCGCCGGGCGCGTGGCGTGGTAAGCCGGAACAGGGCGGCGGTGGTAGTCTGATGGATCTTGGATCGCACGGAGTGGATCTCTTACGCTATATCGTCGGTGAGGTCAGCCAGGTAAGTACATTCTGTAATAGTGTTCTCCACAGGTACGATGTTGAAGAGACCGGAACGATCATGATGCGTTTTGAGAACGGCGCTCAAGGGTTCGTGGACACTAGTTTCGCTGCTGCGGGGTGTGACCTTATTATCGAAATATACGGCACCGATGGGTGGGTCTGGGTCTACAATGATGATGGCTGGAAGATCAACCTCTCCGTCAGCGGCGGGTCTCAACTTATTGAATCTCAGTTTGAAGATCTTTACCAATTGCAATTTGGGCATTTTGCGAGGTGTGTGATGGGGGAAGAGCAACCGATTGTGACGGGGGCGGACGGGCTGCGCACCAACAGGATTCTGGCGGCAGCCTACGAATCAGATCGAACGGGGAAAGCTATTTCGTGTTCGGTGGCCTAGTGAAACTGCCACAAATGTGCAGCGACAAAATGGCACGCACATGGGAAATTCGGAGCCGTAATGACATTTTGTCTCGGTTTTGGGGGTGTCAAAATGTCATTAACAGGCAAATAATCCAGTAATAGCAGGGTGGCATATCTATTGCATATAATTTATGTGTTGTATCAGTTTATTGATTTACACTTTAACAAAAAGGAGACTAACGATATGGCACTCACGCCGTTAGGTGATCGGATCTTAATCCGTCGCACTGAAGAAGACGAGCAGACAACCAGTGGCGGGATTATCATCCCTGACACTGCGAAAGAGAAACCCCAAGAAGGCGAAGTCATCGCTGTTGGACACGGTCGCTTGCTTGAAAATGGCGATCGGCAACCCATTGACGTTGCAGCTGGAGATAAAATTCTATTTGGGAAATACTCCGGCACAGAAGTGACCTATGAAAATGAAGAGCTGCTGATTCTACGCGAAGATGACATCCTGGCGAAGATTAGCTAATTTTGGAAATCAAGAAAATTAGGAGGATTAACAATGGCGGCAAAACAACTCGCATTTGATGAAAACGCGCGCAACCAGATTAAAGGTGGCGTTGACGCGCTTGCGGATGCCGTGAAAGTAACTTTGGGTCCAAAGGGAAGGAACGTCGTTCTCGACAAGAAGTTTGGCGCACCGACAATCACGAAAGATGGTGTGACCGTTGCAAAAGAGATCGAACTTGAGGATCCGTATGAAAATATGGGAGCGCAGATGGTGAAGGAAGTTGCCTCCAAAACCAGCGATGTCGCCGGTGATGGAACAACGACAGCCACCATTTTGGCGCAGGCAATCTATCGTGAAGGCTTGAAGAACGTTGCTGCGGGCCGCAACCCGATGGCACTCAAGCGTGGCGTTGAGAAAGCGGTCGAGGCAGTTGTAAATCGTTTGCAGAGCATGAGTCGAGAGACTGCCGAGAAGACAGAAATCGCACAGGTCGCCGCTATCTCTGCCAATAACGATGGCGAGATTGGAAACCTGATTGCGGATGCGATGGAAAAAGTGGGCAAAGACGGCGTTATCACCGTCGAGGAAGCCAAGAGCCTTGAGACCACGCTCGATGTGGTCGAAGGTATGCAGTTTGATCGTGGCTACCTGTCACCCTACTTTGTGACCGATCCGGATCGTATGGAAACGGTGCTTGAGGATGTCTATATCCTCATCCATGAGAAGAAGATTAGCGCGCTCAAAGATCTCGTGCCGATGCTTGAGCGGGTTGCTCAGCAAGGTAGACCCTTCCTCATCATCGCTGAAGATGTTGAAGGCGAAGCGCTAGCCACCATAGTGGTCAACAAGATCCGTGGAACTATCCGTGGCGCAGCTGTCAAAGCACCGGGTTACGGCGACCGCCGGACCGCAATGCTTGAAGATCTCGCTGTCCTCACGAATGGACGCGTTATCTCTGAGGACCTCGGGATTAAGCTCGAAAACGTGAACATCAACGATCTCGGGCAGGCAAAGCGGGTTGTCATCGACAAAGACAATACGACCGTTATTGAAGGCGCAGGCAGCACCGAAGCTATCCAAGGTCGGATCAATCAGATTCGTAGACAGGTTGAAGATACTACTTCCGACTATGACCGCGAAAAACTGCAAGAACGTCTTGCAAAACTCGCCGGTGGCGTTGCTGTCATCAATGTTGGCGCGGCGACCGAAG
>JAGWBT010000062.1:7083-31349 GCA_021295755.1 Candidatus Poribacteria bacterium | reverse complement strand
TCAATGAAGCGTTGAACTTGCGTGATAGAAACTGGCGTTGTAACGATTGTGGTACGCTGCATGACCGAGACCGCAACGCTGCAATTAACATCTTTCGGGTTGGGGCGTCAACCCTTGAAGGAGAGGACGTAAGACGATCTTCGGATGGCAGTCCTTGTTGATAGCACAATTCGACAGCCTATCGGGAACTGGGGAGAATCCCCATCCCTTCAGGGTGTGGGAGTACGTCATATGGTATGAGCTAGAAGAAGCTAACTAAGGTATGCAAGCGAACAGTTCCTATTGTTGTTGCTTAATATCCGCGCGTTAGGTGGAGGCACAATGATAAAACAAAAGTACATTTCTACAAACGGTTTTGAAACCGCTCTTTCCTCACGGCGGCACTTCCTTGCGACGATGGGCAAAGGGGCTGCGCTCGCCGGTCTGGGGATCTTTGGTGCCGGCTCAGACGCTGCCGTGAAAGGTCTGTTTGGCAGAGGACTCATTCCCGCTGCGTGGGCGGACGTTGAACAAGATCTACTCCCAAAACCCGATATGATCGTCCACTCGGAGAACCCCTTCAACGGTGAGTTTGCCCCGCACCTGCTTAACGATGATGTCACCCCCACGGCTCGACATTTCGTCCGCAATAACAGCAGCATACCGGAACGCGCCAAAAGCGGTGACCTAAACGGTTGGAAATTGACGATTGATGGTGAGGTTTACAAAAAACTCACGCTTTTGATGGACGACCTCCTCCGTTTCCCGCAGGTGACCATGCAAGTGGTGGTAGAATGTGCAGGAAACGGTAGAAGTCTGTTCACGCCGAAGGTTGACGGGACGCCGTGGATTCGTGGCGCGGTCGGCTGTAGCGAATGGACCGGGGTGCGATTGCGCGATGTTTTGCAAGCTGCAGGCTTAAAAGAGACCGCTGTCTACACCGGCAACTACGGTGCAGACCTGCCGATCGGTTCAGGGGAGCCATTTTCACGAGGTATTCCGATTGAGAAGGCAATGGATGAACACACACTGATTGCCTTGAAGATGAATGGAGAAAATTTGTCCGCAGCCCACGGATTCCCCGCGAGATTGATTGTGCCGGGTTGGATCGGCAGTTCAATGCAGAAATGGCTCAACCGCATTTGGGTCAGAGATCAGGTTCACGACTCAGAAAAAATGAGCGGATATTCCTATCGCATACCGGCATATCCACCGGTGCCGGGGGGTAAACCCCCGAAAAACGAGATGGTAATTGCCACATCGGGAACCGTCAAGTCACTCATCACCAAACCTCAATCGAAAACTGCCGTCAAAATAGGTATACCTGTTAAGGTAAGAGGTCACGCTTGGGGCGGAGAGAACAAGGTAGATAAGGTCTACCTCTCCACAGACTTCGGTATCCGGTGGCAAGAGACCTGATTAATCCAACCGGCGAATCGGTACGCTTGGTCCCATTGGGAAACCGAAATTGCCTTCGGGAACAAAGGGTACTACGAAATATGGGCACGAGCGTTTGACGATCAAGGGAACGCCCAACCTTTCAGCCAACCGTGGAATCCGAAAGGATACCTTGGGAATGTCATTCATAGAGTTCCTATTTCGATTGTTGCATGAGCGTAGTTTGAGCAACAATTAAGCAGGTCATTGCAACTGACGACGGAGAATTGGGGCTTGACCAATGTTCTTGGATTATCGGAGATATGCGGACGAATCCCAGCCACAACTGAATATATTAAGACAGTGGAGGTGACTCAGATGAAACATGTAATTGATGCCATCTACGAAAACGGCACATTTCGACCAATGCAGCCCAATACAATCGAAATTTCCGAGGGTGCACACGTCCGTATCACCATTGACGATGAAACAGAACCGGTATCTCTGAAACTCGCAACCTGCGTTTACGACGGTCTTTCTGAGGAAGACATTAACGAAATTGAACAAATCGCGCTTGATCGGAGCAATTTCTTTGGCACGAGGAGCACGAATTGATGCCACCTAAGACGATCTTGGATACTTGAAACGGAGATGAGCAGCAATGTCACAACCAATTTACATGGATAGCCATGCCACCACACCCCTCGATCCACGAGTGCTAGAGGCGATGATGCCATACCTGACAAACCATTTCGGGAACGCTGCCAGTAGCACGCACCTATTCGGGGAGTACGCGAAGGATGCAGTGGACATTGCACGCGATCAGGTCGCAGATTTGATTGGCTGTTCAGAGGAGGAGACCATATTCACCAGCGGCGCGACGGAATCGGATAACCTCGCGGTCAAGGGGATCGCCTATCAATATAAAGATCGTGGAAATCATATCATTACCAGCACCGTCGAACACCACGCAGTTTTGGATTCATGTAAGGCATTAGAGGATTCAGGATTTGATGTGACCTACCTTCCCGTGGACAAATATGGGATGGTTCATCCGCAGCAGGTCGAAGATGCCATCACAGATCGAACCGTACTAATTAGCCTCATCTACGTCAACGGCGAAGTCGGAACAATCAACCCCATCACAGAAGTGGGCGAAATCGCGGAGAAATATGGTATACTTTTCCATTCCGATGCGACGCAAGGGATCGGCAAAGTTGAATCCGATGTTGACAAACTAAAAGTAGATCTGATGTCGTTCACAGCCCACAAGATGTACGGTCCCAAAGGAATCGGTGCCCTCTACGTCCGCAAGAAAAACCCACCGATCCAGTTGTACCCGCTGCTACACGGCGGCGGTCAAGAGAATAACATTAGATCGGGGACGCTCAACGTCCCCGGTATCGTCGGTTTCGGAGCAGCCTGCGAGTTGTGCAAGCAGGAGATGGTGGAAGAAGTGAATCGAATCGCTGCGTTACGAGAGCAGCTCTATCACGAATTATCTAAACGGATTGATCTCATCTACCTCAACGGACATCCGATAAAACGCGTTCCCGGCAACCTCAACCTCAGCTTTGAGTTTGTCGAAAGCCAGTCGATACTATCGGGCTTGAATGAGATCGCACTTTCATCAGGGTCAGCCTGTAATTCTGACTCCGTTGAACCATCCTACGTTCTACGTGCGATGGGAGTTAAAGACGAACTTGCCCTCGGTGCTATCCGATTCGGTTTGGGACGCCACAACACGAAAGCAGAGGTTGATACGGTTGTAGAGTGCGTCGCAGCACAGGTCGCCCGGTTGCGTGAACTATCCCCGCTATATGAAATGGTGCAGAATGACAACTATGAAGCAGTAATACCAGAAAATGGAGAGATATAATGAACTTGTTCAAGAAAGATAAAAAGACAGAAACAAAAAATCCAGAGTCAGCCAAGCCACGCATGACGAGCCATCCAGCACTCAAAATGGCAGATGCAGCGCCGGCTGGCAGACCCACCGCGCCACAGATGGGGATGCCTCACCAAGGGCAGCCACAAAATATCCTCGTCCCAAATGTTAAGTCCAAGATTGCTGTGGCGAGTGGAAAGGGTGGCGTTGGTAAATCAACCGTTGCCACCAATCTTGCAATCGCTTTGGCGCAAAACGGGGCACAGGTCGGATTGATGGATGCAGACGCCTACGGTCCCAGCATCCCCACCATGATGGGGGCGAAAGAGCAGCCGCAGACCAGTCCAGAAAAGAAACTCATCCCAATCGTCCGACACGGCATCAAGCTGATGTCCATCGGTTTCCTTGTTCCTGATGAGCAGGCGTTGATTTGGCGAGGACCCATGCTACACAGCGCAGTTCGTCAATTTCTCGGTGATGTAATTTGGGGCGAACTCGATTACCTCATTATCGACTTGCCCCCCGGCACAGGGGATGTCGCACTCTCTTTAACACAGTCGATTCCGCTGACGGGCGGTCTGATTGTGACGACACCGCAGGATGTCGCACTCGCTGATGTCCGTCGCGGTGCCGCTATGTTTGATAAGTTGGGCGTACCAATTCTGGGCGTTGTTGAAAACATGAGCTATTTTGCATGTCCCCACTGCGGAGAAAGAACGGACATTTTCCGAAGGGATGGTGGGGTCAAGACCAGTGAAAAACTGGGAACCCGATTCTTGGGAGAAATTCCCCTTGACGCCGAAGTCTGTACCGCCGGTGACCTCGGCGTTCCCATCGTTGCATCTCATCCCGATTCGCCGCAATCCCAAGCGTTCCACCATATAGCCACCCAACTTGTGGAAGAACTCGGCGACCAAGATTCCGATGACGAGTTGAAAATTATTTAACCTTTGGTGTGAATTGGTGAGAACATTGAGTTCACGAGTTCATTAGCTCATTAATCCACCAATTGTTTTCACGTTTTACGTTTCACGTTTTACGCATGAGGTATTACCGATGAAAGAAAACGATCCACTCATTTCCGAACTTGCAAATATCGTTGGATCAGAGCATGTAATCACCGATCCGACCTCACTTTCCGTCTATGAATGCGATGGGGCGACCGTGTTCAAAGCACTCCCCGATGTTGTCGTTTTTCCGACAACCGCACCAGAGATTTCAGCGATAGTTAAACTGGCGAACAAGCACAACGTTCCCTTCGTTGCGCGGGGCGCGGGGACCGGTTTGAGTGGCGGCATGTTGACCGTCAACGGTGGCATCATTATTGCGCTAAATCGCATGAATCGTATCCTTGAGATCGATTTGGCGAACCAACAAGCAGTTGTAGAGCCGGGGGTTGTAAACCTTTGGTTGACGCAAGCCGTTCAAGATGATGGATACTATTATGCACCGGACCCCTCTAGCCAGCAGGCTTGTAGCATCGGCGGGAACATCGCTGAAAACTCCGGTGGTCCCCACACACTCAAATACGGCGTCACCTCGAATCACGTTTTGGGGCTTGAAGTGGTGTTGACCGATGGAGAGATTGTCGAGTTCGGCGGTGCTGTTGAAGAAACACCCGGCTACGACATTCGGGGCGTCATGATCGGATCGGAGGGCACCTTCGGCATCGTGACAAAGGCGACCGTCCGGCTCTTACGCAAACCGGAAGGTTACCAAACCCTGCTTGGCGTATTTGAAACGATCGACGATGCGTCTAACGTGGTGTCCAGTATCATTGCGAAAGGCATCATTCCCGCTGCACTAGAGATGATGGACCACTTTGTTATCAGGGCGGTCGAGGAGGCATTCCACTGGGGTTTCCCGCTTGACGCCGGCGCTGTCCTCATCGTTGAACTAGACGGCATAACAGCTGGGATGCCGCAGCAAGTAGAGCAGATAACCGAAATCTTCAATGAGAACAACTGCCGCGAAACCCGTTACGCCAAAGACGAGGAGGATCGGCAGCAGATCTGGAAATCGCGAAAAAGCGCTTTCGGATCGTTTGGACGGCTTGCACCCAACTATATCACGCAAGATGGAGTGGTGCCGCGTACGCAGCTACCCAAAGTCCTCAGACGAATCGCGGAAATTTCTGAGAAGTACGATATTCCGATCGCCAATGTGTTTCACGCCGGCGACGGAAATATCCACCCAATCGTTCTGTTCGACGAACGCGACGCAGACCAATGTGAGCGAGTTGAAGCGGTAAATATGGAAATCCTCAGCGCATGTGCGGAAGCCGGTGGGACAATCACAGGCGAACACGGTATCGGGGTTGAAAAGATGGATTATATGCCGCTGATTTTCAATCCTCAAGATCTGGCGGTGATGGCAACCGTTAAAGACATTTTCAATCCATCAGGGTTGTGTAACCCCGGAAAAATATTCCCAACCGCCGAATCGTACGCCAAACTTGGGCTATAACCGTCTAAAACAGAGAGGAGTGTCTCATGAAATACTGGAGCCAAGTCTTACAATTGGTCACTGTTGCAATTATAGCAATCGGAATCGGGTGTGCCCCTCCAGCTAGCACACCGGAAGCAGCCCAACCCGCGATGACTGAGTCAACCGAAGCGGAAGCGATGCCCGCCACAGGTCCAAAGATAGATACCTTCGATCAATCAGATGGATCACTGTTTACAATCGAAGCACCCCATAAGATCGAAGGGGGAATGTTATATCTACAAGCCGGGCAAGAGGATACGGTCCTGTTATCGTCCGTCGAAAGTGCTGCAATGAAAGAGTACACCGTAACCGCTGAAGTGATGCCGCCAAATGTCGGCGAATCGGTTGGTATTGCTTTCGCTGTCCGAGGTAAAAGTTCACAAATCCTATTTTATGTGTACCGTCCGGCGGGGGCAGACCCGTTCGGCAAACGGTGTAGCGTCGGAGTCGAAGGGCATGTCGGTGGAAGGAGTATGCGTGCACCAGATATTCGTACACGTGAGGTCACCTTTCAAAAGGATACCCCAATCAAACTTTCCGCACGTCAAGTCGGTCAAAATGTGACGCTCTCAATCAACGGCGAGAATATCGGACGTTTTCACGAACGGTCGCTAAGGCCGGGAGTGGCGGGCGTGTATGGAAAATCTCAGCACGGAGACAGCAGCCCCTCCATTGTCAAATTTGATAGCTTCAGGGTTGAGTAACTTATCGATATGTCCAACTCAAATCAGTTACACGAAGATATAGTTCAAATTGTTGGCGAAGCGGGGTTGCTTCCTAACGACCAACTAAATCGCTATGCAATTGACGGCATGGGCCCCCAAGCTGTCGTTGTACCTGCATCAACCCACGAGATTCAAGAAGTGTTGGGCTATGCTGCGGATAACGAGTTGTCAGTTATCCCTGCGGGAAGTGGGACCAAGTTAGGGGTCGGCAATCCGCCAGAGGGGGTCGATTTGATCCTGTCAACGTCAAGGTTGGACCAAGTGTTGGAATATGAGCCCGCCGACCTGACGGTGACGGTGGAGGCAGGAATTCGGCTCGCGGTGCTCCAAGCCAAGTTGGCTGAACATGGACAATATTTCTCACTCGATCCGCCTTACGCTGATCGGTGCACAATTGGTGGAATAACCGCAACAAATGCCAGCGGTCCTTCGCGGTTTCGATTTGGCAGTGCTCGAGATCTTGTCCTCGGAATGCGGGTTGTCCAATCGAGCGGAACCGTTGTTAAGAGCGGTGGCAAGGTTGTCAAAAATGTAGCCGGATATGATCTCAATAAGTTGTACCTTGGATCGTTCGGTACACTGGGGGTGATAACGGAAGTTTCGCTCAAGCTGCAACCGTTACCAGAAATTGAGCGTAATATTTTATTAACTTTTGCCGACATTGGGGAGGCGGTGAATGTTGCTTCAGAAATATCAAGTTCGCAACTGCTGCCCACTTTCTTTAACCTATTTGTCAATGGTGCACCGCTCACCGACAGGCCTGAACCCTGCCTCTTGATTGGGCTGGACGGCCATCCCGAAACCGTTGAATGGCAAATTGATTCTGTTAAGACAATAGCGCAACAAAACGGGGCTGTCGGTGTAGGAGTGTATGAAGGGCGATGGCAGCAGGAACTCCAGGCGTCGATGTGCGCCTTTCCAGAGGGCGGATCGGCTACTGCGACCGTCATCTGTCGAGCGAATCTCCGTATGACCGATGTTGGAGACTTCATTAAGACCGTCTTAGAGATGAATGATTCAGTCTCTTGGCGGGTACGAGCGACGGGATTAATGGGAAATGGCGTTGTCTATATCATCTTCTCAGACTTTCCCGACGGTGAGGTGCCGGTGCATCAGGTGGCGGACACTATCGCAAATCTACGCGACGTTGCTGCGAATGTTGGTGGAAACCTAATCGTTGAGTCCGCACCAACAGCGCTCAAACGTCAAATTGATGTCTGGGGACCGATCGGTCGTAGTTTTGAACTGATGAAAGCAATCAAAACCAAGCTGGATCCGATCGGTTTGTTGAATGTAGGGCGTTTTGTCGGCGGGATTTAGTATCACAGTGCTATCTTAATAATTGCCTATACCTTTAAAGCCCTGCGGACCCAACCCCCAATATCCGGTTACGCATTACGTTTTACGCAATGTACATCACTCAAAAAGTTCTGAATAGACTTGAAGCGAAGTACGGTGTACCACGGGTACTTCGCACCGCTTACACGATGAATCAACAGGGATTTGACCTGCTCAAGTGGAGTATGCGGCATGGACGGGCACACGATGTCACTCTGTTCATTTCCAAAGGTGATAAGATTGCGGTGATCCGAAAACCGAGTTATCCCCTTGATGTCTACCGCCCGCCCAGCGGTGGCGTTGAACGAGGAGAAGACTTTGAAATAGGTGCACGGCGGGAAGCCTATGAGGAAACAGGTTTAGAGATTCAACTCCAGAAATATCTTCTCAAAGTGTACGTTAACTTTTCTTATGAAGACGAAACGGTGTTCTGGACATCTCATGTGTTTGCCGCTCAGGCAATAGGTGGACGTTTACAACCTGTTGATACTAAAGAGATCGCTGGCGCACGTTGGGCAACTTTTGATGAATTAAATACTAATCTTTTGAAAGCTCTGCAAGAGTCAGAGTCCGCCGGTTTGAGATACCGTGCGGAGCTGCAAGCCACAACCTTGCAGCAATATAGGGAGGATGAGGTGACATGTAATGCGAACACAAGCAAGGAGGATTTTGTGGATTGATGATGAGATAAACAGTTTAGAAAAACACATCCTATTCTTGGAACAAAGGGGTTATCAGATTACGCCTGCGATGAAGGGAGTTGATGGGTTATCGCTGTTAAAAGAAAAAACTTACGACGCCGTCCTGATTAACCATATGATGCCCGATATGGACGGGATTCGTCTGCTTTCAGCAATTAAGAGAAAATGCCCCCATTTACCGGTGGTCATGGTAACCGAAAACGAGCAACGCGAGATTATGAATGAGGCAATTATCCATCGCGTTGATGATTTCTTAATGAAGCCGTTGAACCCACAACAGATTGCCTCACAACTGGCGTTTCTCTTGGAATACGATGCCGTTACAGAAGATTATATTGCCCAAGAGTATGTTATCGACTTTAATAAGCGCAGCGCATTAAAACAGCACGATGTTGATTGGAAAACGTGGATTGACATTTACTCCCAGCTCGCCGAGTGGGACCTGCGTCTGGATGAACTTGACATCGCCGATAGCCTACGCGAAACGCATAGGCTAGAGAAGCAGGAATGTAACGCCCTATTTGCCCGCTATATTGAAGAAAACTATTCTGGTTGGTTGGTCGGTGAGGATTCCCCTGTTTTATCGGTGGACCTGCTTTACAAACATGTCATTCCGGAGATACAGGTTGGCAAGCAGGTTTTCTTTATGGTGATGGACTGCATGCGGCTAGATCACTGGCTAAAAATTAAGCCTCTCCTAGACCCATACTTTCAGATTACGACACACTATCACTACTCAATCTTGCCGACGGCGACAAATTACTCCCGGAACTCGATTTTTAGTGGTCTGTTTCCGCTAGAGTTTTCCCAACGCTATCCCGATTTATGGGTGGAAACTGATGACGAGAACACCAGTGTCAATCGTTATGAAAAAGATCTGATGCGATTGCAACTAGAGAGGCACGGCATCTATCTCAAACCCACTCCGCACTACTTTAAAATCTTTGATGTGCGCGGAGAAATGGAGTACCTGCAATGGATTAGCAATATCCAACGCATCAGTTTAGCAGCAGTGGTCGTTGGTTTTATTGACCACCTGACCCATAAACGTTCTGAGATCGCCCTGCTCAAGCAACTCATGCCCGACGAGACTGCATTTCGCACATTTGTGCAAGGTTGGTTCCAACATTCGGGTGTGTATAAGATCCTCAAATTGTTGGCGGATCGAGGCGTTACAGTCATTTTAACGGCAGATCACGGTTCGATTTTGTGTCAGCGTGCAGCGAAGGTTTCAGGCGACAGACCCGCAACGAATGGACTTCGGTTCAAAGTCGGCGGCGAACTTATATGTAACGAAGAAGCCGGGTTGCGAATTACACAGCCAGAGCAGTACATGCTGCCCGATACGCCTTACGAAAAAAATTACGCCCTCGCTAAAGAGGACTATTACTTCGTTTATCCGAATCAGTTTAATGACTACAAGCACCAATTTAACGGAGGATTCCAGCACGGCGGCATCTCAATGGAAGAGATGATCTTACCCTGCGCTATCCTTGAACCGAAATAGACATTTATCAATAACTCCGACCTTCAAGAAATTTCCAAAGTCCCCCTGATAAGGGGGATTTAGGGGGTTGGCTGCACATTGGGAGTGTCTAAATAATTCTAAAATTTAACATAATTCCCTTACTTGCCTTCTACCTTTTTTACCCACTTCTTGCAAATACCGAAAGGAAAAACATCATGAAATACCCCATTAAACTGCGATGGATTTTGATTGTCCTGTCCATCATGGTAACGACCACCTTAGTTGTAACGACTATCAGTTTGTCTGGCGAGGAGGCAGCCAATGAGCCTGCTGCCCCACAGATAATTGCTGTAAAGTTTCACGCAGATTGGTGAGGTTCCTGCAAAAAGATGGGGACCATCTTCACCGATTTGCAGAACAAGTTCGATGGAAAGCCTATACTCTTCGTCACTCTAGATTTTACGAACCGGACCACTCACTATCAGTCAGAATTGCTCGCTTCAGCGCTGGGAATGGGTGAAGCCTACAAAGCCAATCAGGGAACGGGTTTCATTTTATTGCTAGACAGTCAGACGCGAGATATATCGGCGCGTCTAACGAGCAAGCAGACGCTAAAGGAAATGGGTGCAGCGCTTAACCAGTTGTTAGAAAAATAGGACTTATACACTTCAGATTGTAGTTGCCCGATTCATCGGGCGTCAAGGAGCATGTTCAGACTCTGCACACATCGTAGGCGGGGCATCCTGCCCCGCATTTGGTGATGAAGCATCAAACTACAACGCTGCTCATTCAACTGCGTAAGTCCTAAAAATAAGTCCCACCCATCAAAAACCTTTGAAAGGACTTAAACCGTTCAAAGGTCTTTAACATCCGAGGAAGTGCTAGACATGAAAAGCAAATCAGTTTTTCGCCCTCATTTTCTACTATGCCTTATCTGTGCACTATACATCGGAACGCCTGTGACCTTATGGGGGCAGTTATCGCGTTTTGGACTGCCTAAGCAAGATGCTAAGCCAGTTGAGATTGTCACGGCGCATGGGGTCCTATCGGTAAATCAGGTGCAGCCCGGCAGCATATTCCAGATGGCTATCGTGATGAAGTTTGCGCCTAACTGGCACGCAAACGCGAATCCCGCTGGAGAAGGCTTGATTCCAACAGAAGTTACCCTGCCCAACCACGCTGATCTGATATTCGGCGAAGTGGTGTATCCCAAGGCAGATGTCCTCGAAATTGCTTCACTGGGCGGGAAAGTCCCGGTATATCACGATGAAGCCGTGATCGGGTTCCAAACAACATTACTAGACTCAGCACCGTTAGGACAGATCACGCTTCCCTTTCAACTGACGTACCAAGCGTGTAACGACGAACAGTGTTTGCTGCCGAAAACAATTGATTTCGAGGTGGCGATTGACGTTGTTGGAATGGACCAACCGATTCAACCTATGAACGACGCTATCTTTGCAAATCTACAACTCGGCTCCCCTCCTGATAACCCCTCTGAGACTGCTACAAGCGAAAGCGGTAAGTTTTCTCAAGCGTTATCCCAAGGTTACTTTTGGGCATTCCTCTTCGTTTTTGTGGGCGGAATCTTGACCAGTTTCACGCCGTGCGTCTACCCGCTAATCCCGATTACTGTGTCCGTCTTTGGTGCGGGTGAATCCGTAGGTCGTCTGCGATCCTTTCTCTTATCCGTCACTTATGTTCTGGGCATCGCACTAACATACGCAATTTTAGGCGTCGCTGTCGCATCAACGGGGGCGGTTTTTGGGCAGATAATGGCAGACCCACGGGTGATGCTCCCGGTGTGTGGGATTCTACTCGCGCTCGGACTGTCTATGCTCGGTGTGTTTGAGCTCCGCGTGCCTTACGCCCTGCAGAATCGACTCAACAACGTCGGTGGTGCCGGATTTGCCGGTGCATTTGCGATGGGAGCCGTTGCCGGCATCATTGCCGCCCCTTGCACAGGACCAGCGTTGGGGGCGGTTCTTTCTTATGTGGCTACCACAGAGAGTGTTTTCCTCGGATTCTGGCTGTTGCTGACCTATGCCCTCGGTATGGGATTGCTGTTTATCGTGATTGGGACGTTCTCGGGCGCTATCGCTGCTCTACCGAGATCTGGCGGTTGGATGTATATTTTGGAAAACATATTCGGCGTCGCTATTATCACCGTGGCGCTGTATTTCCTCAAAGATGCTATTCCACCATTACGCTCCCTGCTTCAGAATTCTACGAGCTTTTTTGTCATCGCAGGTGTGCTTGTGCTAGCTGGTGTTGCGCTCGGTAAATTTTCCCAGCGATTTAAAGACCTGCCCCGTCTGGTGCAACTCCGCAAAGCAGTTGGCGTTCTATTGGCAGTTGTTGGGCTTTATATGTTTGTCGGCGGACTCACAACAGCGGAAAGCGATCTCGTCTGGATAGCCGACGAAGCCCAAGGATTGGAGGCTGGACGAAGGGAAAGCAAACCTGTTATGATCGATTTCTACGCTACATGGTGCGCTGCTTGCAACGAGCTAGAGCATACCTATTCTGATCCGGCGGTGAAAGCAAAGTTATCGAAATTTGTGAATGTCAAGTTGGACTTCACTCGAAACTCGGATGAAGTCGAACGGCTGAAACAAAAATATGGCATTGTTGGTTTGCCGGTGGTCATTTTCTTTGATTCTGAAGGGAATCAGTTGACAGACAAAAGACTTGAAAAGTTTGTTGAACCGGAGGAATTTTTAGGGCTCTTGGCGGGAATTAATTGAGGAGAAATCAAAGATGCGTAAATGGTTACCCTATTTTGAAGCGGTCATTCTGATTGCTCTCATCGTCCTGATAGTCTTGAATACAAAAAGAGGTGGCGCAGAAGTCAATTCGCCTCCTGCCTCACAAGCGAGTACATTCATTGAAAAGGGAGATGAATACTTTGCAAAGCAGAACCTACCCCAAGCCTTATTTGCGTATTGGGAAGGTATTCAGGCGATTGAGACAGATACAAACAACGTCAACCGTGCGTTGCGGCTGCACGCCCATCTCCGTGTGTCGGAGATCTATTTCCACAGCAACTGGACAGCAGATGCGGAAATCCATCTGAATCGTGCTGCGGCGATTGATCCCGATCACCCAGTTGTCCATCTGCTGCGCGGAAAGCTGCTGCGAGACACTGGTGAACAGGCGCTGGCTGTCCGAGAGTTCCTTGCCGTAATTGCTAAAAACCCAACGTATGCGGAAGCGCACTATCAATTAGGTGTGTTATATCAGGGGACAAAGCAATTTGAGGAAGCACAGGCTCACTACAAGAAGGCGATTGAAAATGATCCAGATTTAATTGATGTACCTTTTGAGTTGATGCCAATTGGTCTGCAAGCCCGATTGCAGCTCTCACGAACCTATCGTAATATCCTGCAAAAATATCAGTTCATTGACCGAGAGGTCACTGCTGAGGAACAAGCGCAGCTTGTCGGCTTGGAGGATAGGGGGCTTGAAATTCTTGAAGAGATCGTGGCACACGCACCGGACTTCACAGAGGCGAAACAAGAACTCATCGGATTGCTCTATGGCCGCGCGGCTACACTCCGGCGCGGGGGAGAGGAACGTGCTTATGACGAGGCGTTGGATGTGTACCAGAAAATCGTTACGCTAGACCCGACTGAGGTTGACGCGTATCTGTGGATGGGACAGATTTATAACTCGTTCTTACAAGATCCGGAATCCGCACTCGAAGCATATAGAAAGGCGTACGAACTTGAACCCGGCTCGATGACCCTGACGGAAATCAAGAACCTCGAAAGAGATTTGGAGGAGATGAAAATCGAATAAGCATCACTGATTGTTTTTACCAATCCGCAACACTACCATCCGACTCGTAATAGAACTCACCGCCCAATTCTTCATCGTATCCTTCACGATTTTGCATTGCTTCCTTTTCATCTATCTCAAAACCGAGCCCGGGCTTCGTTGGTAACTCGATATGCCCATCCCTGACATCCCAGTCTGTTTGCAGCAGCCCATCACCAAGCGCCGCATCAACCTGCTCTTGGATGAGGAAATTCGGAACGACCGCATCAGCCTGCATACAGGCAGAAAACGCCACAGGTCCAATCGCACAATGCGGCATAGTGTGGATGTAGTAGACCTCTGCCATATTCGCAATCTTCTTCAACTCTGTAATTCCGCCCGCGTGTGACCCATCCGGTTGGATGTATGCCACCGCCTGCTTTTCGAACACTTGGCGAAACTCCCATCGTGAGAGCAGACGCTCCCCAGTCGCAATCGGAAACGGAACATGGTCTGAAACCAACTTCAGAGCATCGACATTCTCCTGTGGCACGGGCTCCTCCACGAACATGGGGCGCATCCCCTTCAGTTCGTGGCAGACTTCGATGGCGAGTGCCGGTGTCATTTTACCGTGAAAATCGAAGCACAACTCTGCATCATCTCCCACCCACTCCCGCATCAGATAGGCACACTCAACAAAGGCATCGATCACAGCGGGTGGTTCATGCGCTCGCCACGTGCCGCCGGGCCCCGACTTAAACGCCTTGTAACCTCCCTTCTTCTGTAGCATTTCGAGACGTTCTTTCGCAGCAGCTTTCCCCTCATCTGTCATGCTGCCGATGCCCCAATGTGCGTAAACACGAATGCGGTCACGCACCGCACCTCCGAGCAATTGATGCGTCGGTACACCGTGATGCTTGCCGGCAATGTCCCACAGCGCCTGATCGATGCCAGATAAAGCGCTCATCAACACATTACCGCCCCGAAAAAAGGCGGACCGGTAAATATGCTGCCAGTGGTGTTCTATGCGTAACGGATCTTTGCTAATCAGGTAGTCGGTAAGTTCCTCAACGGCAGCGATGGTGCTTTTGGGTTTGCCTTCAAGCGTTGTCTCTCCCCAACCGACAAGACCGTTGTCAGTTGTGATTCTTACCAGCCGCATCCGGTGACGCGGAAAAAACTGCTCAATTTTTGCGATTTTCACTGCATTTACTCCTTTTTTCAAATCTGCCTAGTAGTATGTATTTCTTAACCTTTGACTACACCAATCGGGCGTAACCGCGCCACCCGTCGTGAAAGTCCCGCTGCATCGACAACCTTGACCACCTCATCCACATCCTTGTACGCTTCAGGCACCTCCTCGTTGAGTGTGCGTCGTCCCTCAGCGCGGACGAAGATCCCCTGTTTCTCAAGATCTCGTTGAATGCTACGTCCTTTCGTGATCTGCATCGCTTTCCGGCGCGAGAGCATTCTGCCTGCACCGTGGCACGTTGTTCCCCACGTCTGCTCCATCGCCGACGGGTTACCAACCAAGACATAAGAGGCGGTGCCCATATCGCCGGGTATCAGAACCGGCTGCCCGACCTTCTGATACTTGTCGGGAATCTCAGGATGCCCCGCTGGAAATGCCCGCGTCGCACCTTTGCGGTGTACGAACAGTTCACGTTCAGTCCCATCAACAAGGTGCTTCTCAAACTTGCCGATGTTATGTGCGACATCATAGACACCCCAGTCTCAAAGAAATCCATGAACGTCTGACGCACCCAGTGCATGATACACTGGCGGTTATTCCATGCGTAGTTCGCACCACACGCCATCGCCGTGATATAGTCCTGCCCCTCCTTTGAGTTAATCGGGGCAGAGGCGAGTTGGCGGTCGGGCAGATCTATTCCATACTTCTTCGCAACTTGGACCCACGTTTTTACATGCTCATCGCATACCTGATAGCCGAAGCCGCGCGAACCGCTATGAATCATCACGCAGATCTGTCCCTCCGTCAGTCCCATCACCTCGGCGGCTTCCCGATATAAAATTCGATCTACCACTTGGACCTCTAAGAAGTGATTTCCAGAACCGAGTGTGCCGAGTTGATTTTTTCCACGTTCCAAAGCACGATTACTGACAGCCTCCGCATTAGCGAGAGACAAAAAACCGTTCGCCTCAGTAAATTGAAGGTCTTCGAGAAAGCCGTATTCGCGCTCGACCGCCCAACGTGCCCCCTGCTCGACCATCTGCTTCTCTTCTTGTTGGTTCAGCCGAATCTTTCCACTTGACCCAACACCGCAGGGGACATTTTCAAACAGCTTCGCAACAAGTCCTTTGGTTCTGCCCGCCAACTGCGTAACGTCCAAATTGGTCCGAATTAGACGCACACCGCAGTTCGACACAACAAAACCGTTTGCAATGAAGTTGTGGTCTGGATGTTCAACCGTAAAGTCGTAAACGTAATCGTCAAACTCAAGGGGGATAATTGATTCAATGCGATCCCAGACCATACCGCTGTTGCTCAAATCTTGGGTTGCCTCTTCAATATACGCCTCGAAAGTTGGAAAAGCTTGGCTGACTCGTGGTTTGGTCTGCCGCCCTTCATAGACCGACCTTTCAACAAAACGCTCGTTAATGTATTCAGACTCGATCTTGTCGGTAATTTCAGAGATAGACATCCCATCTGCGTGCATTGCTCTCGATCTTCAATCAATTGTTGTTTGAGTTTGAGATACTGTAGTGCGATATTTGCAAGTGTCTTACGTTCTGTATTGTATTCAAACCCGATCTGTTCCCACAGCTTAATCAGGTTCTCATTCATCCCTGAGATAACCAATCGCAATCGGTAGGAAGCGGATCCATCAGCGTTTGTTTGCTCTTTTCGCTGCCCGATCTTCTTAATCTGCACACCAAAATCTGCTAGAAGATCACCAATGTCCCGTAGGAAAGAGATACCACTATCGACATAACCTTTCCTTTTGCTCATTGACATCTTAGGAGCGGAGATGGTGTAGGGATGTCCTGTCATTGTATTCGGGGATTCCAGTTCAGCCCCGAATAAGGTAGCGAGGAATAGGCGTTTCTGCCACAACGGTGCACCCTTAATCCACTCTGGCACCCGATAGTCCTGAGCAGCCTTCTTACCGTGAGGCGCGCCAAGCGCGACAAGTAACGTTGCGAGTGCGGTACTACTCACATTGAAGCTGACCTCTTCACAGGAGAACTGATATGTGTCATACGCTGTTGTAATCTGATGTACTCGCTCGCGGCGGTGCAATTTTGAGGGCGTGAACCCAAGGTGCGAAATATCTGCTCTGATTTCCTCAAGATCCTCTGCTTTGCCGTAGAAGGAAATTCGACCTTTGCCACCGCCGTTGACATAGTAGACATTTCCATCTCCCATCACGTATCCTAGGACTTTTAACAGGTACGGCAACGCAGGTGAGTCGTATCTCAGCGGCAACAGATCGCGCTGCTTAAGATGCTTGATAACCTGTCCCCGTCGATTGCCGGACTGGCTATCACCGAGTTGACTGAGTAAGCCTTCAATCCGTGTTTGGTCAACGATAATCTCATCCGATGGCTCTTCATAAGGCACACCTTGAAATGGTGATAACGCGACCTTGTCGCCAATCTTGAGCGATTGCAGTTCGGTCATCCCCTTTGGCGTCCAGAAAGGATGATCCGCTGTCGCCTTGATGGTATCACCGGCTTCGGTTTTCAGGCAATATACCGACTGGGTTGGACGAAGTTTCAAATAATGCCGCACAGAGGTTTGAGTTTCAACGCTATTTTGAAAATCCTGACAACGCAACATAGCGGTTTCCCAATTTGATCCCATCTCTCCGATTGGTATCGTATAGCCGTGTTGATGCAGTATCTCCGCGTCAGCTGTCAGGCAGTTGAGATCATACCCAATCCCGCCGGGGGACACAACGCCATCTGCCGCCGGATCCGTCGCCGCGACACCGCCAATCACGAAGCCATAACCCCAATGTAAATCGGGCATTGCAAGCGAATGCTTGATAATCCCCGGCAGGTGTGCCACGTTGGCGACCTGCTGCAACGCCTCCTCACTCTTGGCTTGTTCAAGTAGTTTTTCATTTGCGTAAATAATCCCATCAACACGCATGCCACGCATATAGCTTTTAGGGATACGCCACCGGTATTCATCAATTTTTTGTAAAGGTATCTCTGCTGCCATTATGTTCTCATCTCCTATAATAAAGAGGTATTTAGCGGTGCGTCGGTAAATATAAAATCACAAGCGTTTCATCGACAGCGTCCACGGGGTGATTCATCGACATCGGCAATGGAGCGGTTTGCGTCCAACCGACGAGTTTTGGTGCCAACTCTTGCGCTAGATAGCGCAGAACTACTTCACCAATCAATACCCCCATAAACGCTTTTCGCTCACCGACTAGTGCTTGAGAGAGTGGGGACCTGTTATATCTTTTTGGGTTTTCCTTTATCTCGACAGCCGTTGCAGGCGGAATCGTGCCGATGTGAGGATATTCTCCCTGATCGATAAGCCATGCGTTTTCCAACGTATAAGGGAGCCTATGTTCAATCCGATCGGTTGTCACTCCTCGCTCCCATGTCAGGTGCACCGGAAAATCGATAAAAGCCTCTGCAAAGTAGGCTCGCGTGACCCATGGATCTAAAGCCGCCTGACGTAGGATTGAAGAATTTTTCGTTTTCTCAGACTTAACTAATTGCAACGGAGGTGCGGCGGTCTCCGTCAAAGGTCTAATGAGCGTCCCTTCCTGAAATTGAATAGACGTTTCAACACTGGCTGAAGCAATGATCCCGATATAGGTTTGTAAGTGTGCGCGGTTCGTTGACGGGTAAACGGATAAAATTGAAAAACGATTCACCGAGACCGGGCTCGGTACAAAGTGACGGGGCAGAACAACACCACATGAGAAAAGTACCGTGAGCGCGATACCTCCGACCCAGTATAGACGGAATTTATCTGTTCTTCCCCACCATATCAGGGCACCGAAACCCAACACATACACAACTAGGAAAACAAGCAACAGTCCAATCAGTGGGGCTTTCGCCGAAGAAACAGCTGCCAAGATTGTCTGAATCTTTTCGTTATGCCTGCGATCGGCTTCATATCGTGCTTCTGCATGGCGTGGCGTTCGAGCCTCCGCGCCAAGCAGCCACTTCCAAAATGCTTCCGCTCCCGGTGAATCAGAAAAAGGAGGTGCGTTATAGTCAAACCCCAAACTGATGATCTGCCCACCGCCCAAAACTCTTTTGGCGATATAGATTTGATCTCCGTCACCAACGAGCGGAATTGTTCCGGGCTTAGACTTAAATTCAATCAGGTCAAAGGGCGAATCGGCTGCAAGCCCGAAACGCTGCATTGATTCGGGAAGTTGAGTTGCCCTTCGTAAGCCGCCCAACGCTACCGGCAGAAACGTCTCCAGAAAACTTCCACGCAGCTGACGCAGATCCGCACCACCGGACACGAGCAAGGTGCCCCCTCGCTGAATCCAATCGAGTAGCGCCTGTTGTTGTCGCTTAGACATGCGACGCTCAACTAAGGAAACCCCACGAATCACAAAAAAATCAACCGAATCGTATCCCTTCCAATGGACAGGTAACCTCTTAAAGTCGGTGTAGGCGACAAAGGCGTGCCCCTTCTCTTTGCCGTCGATCTGCTTTCCATCCCAGCGACTCAACAAATCACGGCTTGGCGTCAATGCGAGGATCATAAGATCTGCCAACGATTTGGGTAGCTCCGGCGTAAGTTCTTGAGGAACGCGGACTTGCCCGGCGTGGCTGACCAGCTTAATGCTCAGTTGGGACGAAACTCCCGGTAGGAAAACATGGATCGTACGCCGTTGACGGTCTGTTCGTGTGAGGGAAAGAGGGGTGGCATACGTTTGGATCAGTTCGTCCGAAAAGATATTGCGGACCTCAACGCTTATCTCGCCGTTGAAATCTTCATTATGGCTAGTAACAACGACCTGTAGCGGTGCCCATCGCTCCCGTTTGTAAACCTTGTCAAACCCAAGTTCAACAGATTCAAACTTGATGGCTGAAAAAGCGGAAGAGACAGATAAGATGAAAAACAGGGTAACAATTCGGCACATTGATGCACTTCCGAACTAAAAATTTAACCCGATTCATGTCCGAGCAGTTCTCTCACTTTATCCCTAATATTCGGACTTCGCATCAATGACTCTCCTACCAGAATCGCGTTGATTCCCGCCTCCTTGAGTCTCATTACGTCCTTGTGTGTATTGATGCCACTTTCGCTGACGACAACTTTATCGGATGGGATGGAGTCCCTCAAGTGGAAGGTAGTCGCGATGTCTGTGTGGAAGGTTTTCAGATCTCGGTTATTGATGCCAACGATTTCTGCACCACCCGTCAAGGCCAATTCCAATTCCGCTTCGGTATGGACTTCGACAAGACTTGCTAGCCCAAGGCTTCGCGCTATTTCGGTAAAATCACGCAATTGTGCCACTGTCAAGATTGAGACGATGAGCAGAATAGCATCCGCCCCTGCGAGTCGGGCTTGATAGATATGATACGGATCGATGGTGAAGTCTTTCCGCAAGAGAGGGAGCGCCACCGCTTCACGGATAGCGGTTAGATAGGCGAGTTCACCTGCGAAAAATTCTCGGTCGGTCAGCACAGAGATCGCCGATGCACCGTTTTCCGCATAGGTTCGGGCGATTCCAACCGGATCAAAATCCTCGCGGATAATTCCTTTGCTGGGGGATTTTTTCTTCACCTCGGCGATGAGATGGATGCAATTGGGGGTTGAGAGCGCAGCGCGAAAGTCTCGCGCCGGGGGTAAATCCTGAATCTTGTGTTTCAGCGTATCTAACGGCATCCGTTGCTTGTCATCCTCCAACTCTATCCGTTTGTGGGCGACAATAGTATCTAAGATCAAAGGGTTCTCCTATTTGAGCCACGGGCGATATATCCGACCGCTTTTGATTGTCCGTACATGGCTCAGTTTCTGACGTGCTTCAACCGACACACGCTCGGAATCAGTCAGCGTAAAGCTACCTTCATCCAATCTTAAGATGGTGACATCGCCCTCCGCCCCGACTTTTAGCGTCCCCAAATCGTCCTCCAATCCCATGATTCGAGCGGTGGTCTCGGTGCTACGCCGGATCACCTCATATAGGGACATCCCCAACCAGAGAAACTTTGAGAGAGTTGTGACCTGATCAAAAACTGGACCCTCAACATTGCTGTTATAAAGGTCGCTGCTAATGTTGTCAGGGAGAAATTCTTGGGCAAGTGCTTTTTCTGCAACACGAAACGAAAAGCTGCCAGAACCGTGTCCGATGTCGAAGATAACACCGCGCTGTTGGTCTTCCCTAAAACGGTCAATAACCCGTCCGGCGTTGTCCAAAACCCCCTCTGATTTACCATGAAAGGCGTGTGTGACCACATCGCCGGGGCGAAGCATCGCTGTGATTTCTTCCAATGGTGTTTTGGTATCCTTCACATGGATCATGACAAACCCATCAATGGCTTCAGCCGCCTCTATAGTGCGCTTCAACGCTTCGACATCGTTTTCTCCTGCATAACCTCTTGACAGTCGGGCTTTGATCCCCAGCACAAAGTCCCGGTTTTCTCGACCCACATGGACAGCTTCTTGGACATCAGCCCAGCGTATGTCCGTCAATTCCCCGATTCTGGGCCAAATCATGCCCATCGCTGAGATGTTCAGTAGAGCGAATAACCGAGTATCTGATCGTTCTAGCACATACCTGCGGAAAGCTAGGAAGTTACTTGCACCCGCCGAGCCGGTATCTAATGCAGTTGTCACTCCTTTGGCAATGTTGCCGATGTCCGGCTCCATGCCGTAGGCAGTGGCTCCCCAAAACGCATGTACATGAAGATCAATCAGTCCGGGCGTGACGATTAAATCCGTTGCGTCTACGACCTCACGTGCCGAAGTTTCCGTAATGCTTTCCTCGATCGCCGCGATTTTCCCATCAGATAGCGCAACGTCCCGGACCGCGTTAAGCCCTTGGGAGGGGTCTACAACCGTACCTCCTTTGACTAACAGGTCGTAGGGCATTCTGTTTCTCCTAGCAATAGCTAAATCCTTTACGAGTGCTAGCTTGGTCATTGCACCGCCATTCACCACTCACCGTTTACATTTCACAGATTGGATTATATCACGTTTTATTTTCGCGGTCAACGATAGATTTGATTCGTCTATATGGTATACTATTATAGGTAGTTAATGGACGCCTCCCCTCGGAATAGGAATAAGAAACAATGATAAAGAACATACTGTTGCAGACTAAACGTGCTTTAGGGTTCGTGATACTGTTATCTCTCCTAGCGATCAACGCTTTTGCAGCAGACAAAACTTGGACGCTTGTTCGTGAGTCGCAATGGCAAGCGGGGTTTTCCGACATCCACTTTGCTTCTCAACAGGATGGGTGGATCGTCGGGTCAGACGCAACGATTCTGCGTACCAGCGACGGCGGTAAAACTTGGGAACAACCGAGCAAACCCCTTCCATTCAGGATAGATTTCCACAAGGTGCGCTTCCTCAATCCCCAAACCGGCTGGATCGTCGGTGAGGATGGTGCCGTATTGAAGACCACCGATAATGGAGAAACGTGGACTGTCCTGGACACCGGCACACGTCGGGCGTTGTCAGCCGTGTTTTTTGTGGATGACCAATACGGCTGGGCTGGCGGCGATGGTGGGCTTATCATTCATACAGCAGATGGTGGTGATACGTGGATTCAACAGGATCCCCCGACGAATAATGCGATTCAAGATTTTCACTTTGCCAGTCAAAAGGTCGGTTGGGCCGCGGGGCATGGTGGAACAGTTGTCCATACGACGGACGGTGGTCAGACTTGGAAGAGCCAAAAAATCAACTCCGCAGCGGGCATTAGTTCAATCTGTATGCTCAATCATCGAGAGGGGTGGGCAGCTGGCGGTAACGGTGCGCTGATTCATACCGCTGACGGCGGTGCAACGTGGGAAACCCAAAAAAGCAATGTTCCCAATTCCAACGGCATGCCAGAACCCATCTGGGGTATCCATTTTATTGATGCCAATCATGGACTTGCAGCCGCTGAGTTCGGCGTGATTCTGAGGACAACCGACGGCGGCGCAAATTGGGCACCGATCGAACCAAGACCTGTTCCCAGCCGTCTGAACGCTATCCAACTGGTCAGCTCACAAGAGGCGTGGGCTGTGGGCGAATTTGCAACTCTACTGCATAGCCAAGATGGTGGCGCGTCGTGGGATGTGGTTTCAATCAACAGCCACTTGACGACAATCCACTTCCTTGATGATAAGACGGGATGGGCGGTAGGACTATCCGGGATGGCGCTTGCTACCCGCGATGGCGGGACAACATGGCAACAACAGCATACCGGGAACGTCTTTGAACTGTTCGGTATCGGTTTTGTTGATGCGATGCAAGGCTACATCGTTGGCAGTAACGCAACCCTGATCGAGACGGGGGACGGCGGCAGAACGTGGGGTGGTATCAGTGTGGAGGCAGAGACCGGTCAAATCCAACGCATCCAATTTGACGAGGCTATTCGATGGAAGCGCGCCGTTGGTTTTTATGATCTCCACTTTTCAACACCGGAACACGGATGGGGTGTCGGCGAACTCGGCAAGATTTTGCGCACAAAAGATGGTGGACGTACATGGCAAAGCCAAGATTCCGGGGATCTGACTGCTAGCTACAGCAACCTGAACGGTGTCTATTTTGTCGATGCGAATGTGGGGTGGATAGTCGGTGACGCAGGGGTAATTATTAGAACTGATGACGGCGGGGAGAGGTGGGGTGCTCAGCAAGCAGGCCCCAACGAATTACGAGCAGTTTTCGCACTCACCCCCCGAATCGCGTGGATCGCTGGGGATGACGGCTCTATTTATGCCACGAAAGATGGCGGGAAAACGTGGATCCGGCAAATCACACCGACAGCTGAAAAGTTGAATAGTGTCTATTTCGTCAGTGATAATGAGGGGTGGGCTGTCGGAGAAAAAGGAATGCTCCTCAATACCAAAGATAGCGGTGTGACATGGCTTGTTCAGCAAACCCCAACCTCAAACGGCTTAATTGATATCACTCGATCTCCAGACGGCGTTCTTTGGGTCGTCGGTGAATGGGGAACCGTCTTGAAATATTAGCCGGTAACGGTAGAATAGGCACGTTCATTGGATACTTTGAATCAATTGTATATTACCGCGTAGCAGCTCATTGACCAGTTTTTCGGGATCTTTACCTTTCTCATCCGCTAGTTTACGTATAAAATCATCAACGTCTTTCTCTAGATAGATGGGCACATTGAAAAACGCTTTGGGATTATAGAACTTACCACGTTCTCCCTTTGAAAAGTCATATTCTGCTCTCATGGGTTGGATTCCTACGCTGCGGCATCCTCTGGGTTGCATCCACTTTGATTCTCGTTCGACTGACTATCTTGCGCCGTAAAACCAAGCAAAATCATAGAACCGATGAGCGGAATAAAGCTGATAAGCAACCACCACCCACTTCGATTAGCGTCATGAAGCATGCTGACCGATAGAACGAT
>JAGWBT010000062.1:6432-6834 GCA_021295755.1 Candidatus Poribacteria bacterium | reverse complement strand
GACTTACCCCCTAACTCGCCTCCTCCCGCCAACGTTGCAGGGGATGGCTACGGTCCTTGAGTGGAAACGGGACGCGTCCACCGCGTCGGTGAGACTCCCATGAGCCATGAATCATCTCCAACGACGCACGCCCCTCTCGACCTGACGAAATCGGATCTGCATCCGGGGCATCAGGTTCAAGCAACGACTGGATAAGGCGAGATTGAAGCACCTGATTAATGTCTCGGGTTCCTAGATGCTGACCCGTAATACGATCCTCATCGGGCAGCGAAACCGGCTGCCATTGATGCCCCTCCACAGGTGTCATAAATTCGCCGCGGTGTATGAACATCACCGTAGCAACGCTTCGACGCAGCGCGATCCGTCCTTTTGTGCCGATGAGATCTAAACCATACGCCCTAT
>JAGWBT010000062.1:5199-6233 GCA_021295755.1 Candidatus Poribacteria bacterium | reverse complement strand
CAAAGAGGTGTGTCCCCATCTCCATCATCGCGTTGCCTGATTTGCGTCCTCCCTTTTCATAAGCGCGTATCAAAAAGACCTCACCAATCTCCCCTTCAGCGATCAACCTTTTCGCGTAGGCGTTGTACGCGCTGGCACGTTTCTGATGGTTGATGGACAATCGTACACCGGCTGTGTCACACGCTGCGACCATTTCGTCTGCCTCCTGAAGCGTCACAGCCATTGGCTTTTCGCAGAGCACATGGCAGCCGTGTGCCGCTGCGACAAGTGTTGTCGCATGGTGCTGCGGTGCCTGCGTTGAAATCACAACGAGGTCCAGGTTCTCCCGCTCAAACATCTCCTCATAATCTGTGTATAGGGCTGACACACCGTATATCTCTTGGTATGCTTGTAGTGCCTCCTCACGAATATCGCAAAAAGCGACCAAATCCACAAGTTCGTTCTTTATTAACGTATTGGTGTGATCTCTACCTTTTCCGCCGCACCCAATCAGCGCGGCTCGGTATTTTGCCATTGGTCTTGCTCCTTCTCTTTCTTAAGGTATTTCCAAAATTTCGTAGTGATTAGGATAGAGAATCATGCCTGTTGCTCGCTCATTTTAGAAAGTGATAAACTCAAGATCATGAAAAACGTCCGAATCAATGACCAATACCGTATTTGCTTTGTGTGGACAGATACCGGACCAGTTGAAGTTGAAATTGTAGATTATCACTAAACCTATATCAGGGAGAAACAAAATGATTCGTGTGCCAACTAACCGTCCTCCGACCCATCCGGGTGAAATGCTTTTAGCGGAATTTTTGCGCCCAATGGATATCAGTCAGCGGAAGCTCGCAACGGCAATTCATGTATCATACCGGAGCGTTAATGAACTTGTGAATGAACACCGGGGAGTAACACCCCGTATCGCACTTCGCTTGGCGGAATTCTTTGGGGTTTCGCCAAGTTTTTGGATGAATCTCCAACTCCGGTGGGGTCTGTATCATACCAGTCAGAAAGAAACTGCTAATCTAGAGGCGATTCAACCTTACACT
>JAGWBT010000062.1:2849-5097 GCA_021295755.1 Candidatus Poribacteria bacterium | reverse complement strand
ATCGACTGATCCCAATGCCCATCCACTATCAGTTCTTTGATAATTTTTGCCGTTATCGGACTGCCAGTGATGCCCATCGTAAAGTGTCCCGCCGCAACCGAGACATTCTCCCATCCGGGAAGCCCTCCAATCGCAGGAAGTCCATCCTCACAGAAAGGACGTAACCCCGACCACATCCTTTCGACCCGCCCTTCGCTCAAGGCGGGGACAACCGCCGTCCCCCTTTCTAACAGATCCGCGATCGCTTCGGGGGTGTTACGCTTATCGAAGCCGACATGCTCAACCGTCGCCCCGACATGGACCGAGCCATCTGCACGGGGGACTAGTGCCCCGTTGCTAGAATTGATGGGATGGTGAAGCAGACGCGGAATAGTTGTGACCGCCAACATCTGTCCACGCGCAGGAATGACAGGGATGGTTATATCCAACACTTCGCAGAAAACACGGCTCCACGCCCCGGTCGCTCCACGCCCCGGTCGCTATCACGAGATGTCCGGCAGAAATCTCCCCTTCGTTTGTCTGGATCCCCAAAAAGCGTCCGTTTTCTCGTCTCACACCGGTTGCAAGACATCCTTCATGGAATCGAGCATTTCGCACGGAAGCACCTCTGGCGAGTGCGAGGACCAAGCGGCCATTGTTGATGTAAGCCTCATCGTGGGAAAGGATACCCCCACAAACTGCCGGTGCTAATGCAGGCTCAAGGGAATGTAGCTCTGTTGCATCCAACCACGTTATCGCCATCCCAAAGGCTTCCCCCAACTTTTGAAACTGCGAAACCGTTTCCTCTTCTTCGTTCAGAGCAACCCTCAGAATCCCAGACGGTATATACTCAACACTGATACCTGTCTCCTCTTCGAGTTCGGGCACAAGCGCAGGAAACATCTTCGTCGAAGCCAAGTGGAGTTCAAAAAGTGCGCGTTCCTCCTCCGCCATGTGCAGGGGCACCAACAGCCCGGCAGCTGCGCTGGAGGCTTCCGCACCTACCTGCCCCTTTTCTACCACCACCACCTCAAGTCCCGCTTTTGACAGCTCGTAAGCGATGAAGCATCCAATGACCCCGCCGCCGACCACGATTACATCTGCCGTTTGATTCATCCGCCTCTCCTTCCATTACGATAATCATTATCTGCAAAATCTTACAGCCTATTGATTATCCCACATTATGACCGACTTTTCAATGCTGAAAACGTAGAGCAACTCACATCTCGGAAAATTTTGTACAACAGAAGTTTCTTCTGGATGTTTATGCTATCTTGACTTATAATATTATTGAGAAATGATGTCAAGCAGGCTCAATGCCGCTAGAAATATGTAACTAGTAGATGAGCAAAGGATTGAGGCAAGATCGAAATTGGCACGAATTTCCTCAACCATTACTGCTTGACAGTCATCGGAGTAACATCTACCAATGCTCTGCTGTTTTGCGAATTGCTAAGTGCAACGGTTAAAGTCGATTGGGGAACATGAGAGTCCTTGAATTCCTGTTCTCATTTTTCTCCAACGAAAATCATTCACGATGGCGTTTCTCTGTGAGACCACAACGTAGTATCTCACAGCGTTTAAGGTATCACGTCACTTTTAATGAAATGGCGTCAATAAAAACTCAGAGACGACGATGTTATCTGACAGATGCCCGACCTCTCAAGTCCCACGATGCGGGGAGAGGTGATGGCACACACGGAATGTGGTGGTCCTATCAAGGGGTAAGCTATAAGATGGCACGGTGTCGATTCATCGATGAACTGTGCACCACTCGAATGTACAGTCGATGAGGGGGAAGCCAACCTCCGTGTCCAAAGTCCAGAAACATTTGCAAATTTTGAACAACATCTTTTCAGAGAGGTAATTCAGATGAATATTTACGTCGGTAATCTGTCATATGATGCCACGGATGATGACTTACGAGATGCTTTTGAAAGCTACGGAACGGTTGACACCGCCAACGTCATTCGGGACCACTACAGTGGAAGGTCAAGAGGATTTGGATTCGTCGAAATGCCCGATCAAGCTGAGGCGGAAGCGGCGATTGCCGGATTGGATGGACAGGAGATTGCTGGACGTCCTGTGAAAGTAAACGAGGCTCGTCCTCGGCCCCCACGTGGTGAGAGGCGTGGCGGTGGCAGACGCGACGATGATGACCGCGATAGATGGTAAACACCATCTTCGTTTGATAGTTTCACAAAAAACACCGGGTCAAATTATTTGCCCGGTGCTTTTTTTATTTATGGTGAATTCTAAAAATAAATAG
>JAGWBT010000062.1:0-2785 GCA_021295755.1 Candidatus Poribacteria bacterium | reverse complement strand
CGGTTTGGGGTGTTTCATTAATTCTAAGATCCACTATAATGTGATAGAGATGTTCAGAGAGGCAAGACGCATGCGAAGATGGAAGTAGGTTAGGGCAAACTGACCCTAACTTCACGTCCCAATTGTGAGGATTGATAAATACTGTCAAAAATTACGTTGGTGTAGAGGAAGGTGTCCCCTGGGATGGGTGACGGTTGTCCGTCCCGAATGGCTCGTACAAATTGCTTGATTTCATAAGTAATGTCTATACTCCCTTCTGGCAGCTGATTAGGCGTGACCTCCTGCAAATCGCTATAGCCACCGTGCAATAGACGCAGTTTCGGTTCTGAGCCAAACGGAAAGATCTCAACAGCTCCACGACTTCCAGCGATACGCATCTGCCACTGTTCCGGGAAGTTGATCGCCCAGCTATGCGCGAAGAACAGGGTAATTCCTCCCTCCAATCGGACGTAGGCTGTTCCGAAATCTTCTACCGAAAAGTCGTCGATATTCCAAGTGCCGTCTGGGGAGTGCCCAAAAATGTTGGCGTCGGTGCCCGAAACCGTAAGCGGTTTGGGATGCCCCATCATATAGAGCACAGCATCAAGCGTGTAGACACCATTGTCCATGAATCCACCACCGCCGGCTGTCTCTTTTTTAATGAATGTTCCGCCGGGGATACCGCGATGCTGCCAGCCAATGGCTTCGGCATAATAAATCTGTCCGAGATTTCCATCCTCAATAAACGCTTTCGCCGCTTGGATCTCAGGCATAAACCGCCATTTCATGCCCACCATTAGGATTTTTCCACTTGCTTTTTGGGCTTCCGCCATTTGATGGGCTTCAGCAGCCGTGGCGGCCATCGGTTTTTCCACAATGACATGTTTCCCCGCCTGAAGTGCGGCGACCGTTGGTTCGCAGTGCGCCATGGTATACGTGCAAACGCTGACAGCATCCACCTCCGCAAGCCCAAGCAGTTCACGATAGTCACTAAATGCGTGTTCCGCGCCCCACTCCTGCGCTGCGGCTTGCGCCCGTTCCTCAAGAATATCTGCAACCCCTACAATCCGTGCTTCATCGAGAATCTGGAGGTATCCGCGCGCATGCGCACGAGAAATCCCGCCCGTACCGATGATACCGATACCAATCGCCATAATATTCCCCCATCAAGTCATTGCAAAGCGGCGTTAGCCTCTTGAACTACCTGTACTGCACGTTTTTCCCAGTCCACTGAAGTACCTTCAATTCCTGCTTTAAGCCAAATCAGGTACTCGATGTTTCCCGCCGGTCCACGAATCGGAGAGTGGGAAACCCCCATGACAGATTGATCTAGTCCACGAATAAACCGGATGAGATCACAGAGAACCTGAACGTGCACCCTCGCCTCCCGCACGACACCACCTTTGCCAACGTGTTTCCGTCCTGCCTCAAATTGTGGTTTGACCAACGCAAGCACCTCCCCTGTAGGGTCGACAATTTGGGTGACAACCGGTAAGACTTTTTGGAGGGAGATAAACGAGACATCAACCACACCGATTTTGATCGAAGACTGGAAGCGATTCATACCAATCGTGCGGATATTGGTTCCTTCAATGACACACACCCGTGAATCTTGACGGATTTTCCATGCAAGCTGCCCACGTCCCACATCCACCGCATACACAAACTTTGCGCCGTGTTGTAGCAGACAATCTGTGAACCCACCGGTCGATGCACCGACGTCAATGGCGACGCTGTCACGCACATCAACTTGGAAAACTTGCAACGCTTTCTCCAACTTCAGTCCACCTCGGCTGACATACCGTGGCGGTTGTTTCACTGCAATTTCCGCCTCCGGTGAAATTAGATGACCCGGTTTGACCTGTGCGCTACCCGAAACGATCACTTCACCAGCGAGAATTAACTGCTTCGCTCGTTCGCGGCTTTCGACAAGCCCACGCTGGACAACGAGCGTATCAAGTCGCTGCTTGCTCTGCCCTCGTGATGTGTGAAATGTGGAACGTGAGATATTAGAGGTGCTGCTGCTATCTTTGCTGCTTGCCATCCTACCTTTCCTTCCAATCTCCGCTTCCGCATCACCTAGTTCTCCTCGGCTATTCGTTGGTCTGTTCTTTAGCAAGTTTTAATCCCTCACGAACAATCGCCTCTGCATCTAAATCACACTGTTCATATAAGGTTTTGACATCCCCATGCTCAATGAACTGATCGGGAATACCGAGACGCTTGACCTGCACATCTGTCAATCCGTTATCTATGAACATCTCCAAGACAGCGCTGCCGAATCCACCCATCAGCACACCATCCTCAACCGTAATCACTTTTCCAATCCGTGAGGCGAGCGGAAGGAAGAGTTGGTCATCAAGCGGTTTCACGAATCGCGCATTCACCACCGTTGTCGATATGCCTGAGTCTACTAATATCTCTGCACGATTTCCAATCGCTAAGATCAACAGGTCATCGCCGTTGCGTAAAACCTCACCTTTCCCAATTGGCAAAGACTGGGGTTGATTCGCCATAGGAACGCCCAAACCGTTGCCACGAGGATAACGAAGGGCAAGTGGTCCCTTTTCGTATTCAACGGCTGTCTTCACCATGTGCTGGAGTTCATCTTCATCTTTTGGTGCCATTACCACCATGTTTGGCATAGAACGCAGGTACGCAAAGTCGAAGACACCGTGATGCGTCGGTCCATCCGCTCCGACAAGGCCAGCCCGGTCTAGCACGAAGCTAACAGGCAGATTCTGGATGCAGACATCATGCACCAATTGGTCGTAACCGCGTTGCAGGAAAGTGGAATAAATCGCCG
>JAGWBT010000061.1 GCA_021295755.1 Candidatus Poribacteria bacterium | reverse complement strand
CCGTGTCGAATCTGTGATTTTTGCCCCATTTGTGTCAGTCACATAAAATGAATCCTCTGCTATAAATGCCTCAGTCGTAATCTTGGCAAGACGGATATCCAAACCCAGTTTATAGAAGGCATCCGAGATCGTGTAGAGTAGACCTACCTGATCTTGAGCGCGGATGTCAATAATAGTTGCACGATCTGACCCCTCATTGTCGATTCGGATCCTTGGTTGGATATAGCGCCGTTGGCGTCGAAGAAGCGGATCCGATTCGCGTTGCCCCTGTAGAACAGTTTCTACATCAACTTCCCCATTCCAGACAGCTGTTAAAGTTTCCTCGATTTGGTGATACCGATCTAAGATTGGTCCCTTGCCTGTCTGTCCATCTGCCACATTCAAGACATCAATCACCATTCCATCACTACGCGTATTAATCATAGCCCTTAGTATATTAATATTCTCAACTGTGAATACAGCCGTAATCTGCCGAAAAATTCCCCGTGCATTGCGGGTACAGATGCCGATTTGGGTATAACTTTGATTCTCAGCAAAAAGGGAAACAGCGATTGGAAGGTCGCCTAGCTTCTCAACGAGTTGAACCTGTTTGCCGATTAAGTCGGGTGCCTGCGAAACCAGTCCTTGGTCAGGCGTTGTCTCAAAGTGTCGGGCAATTGCAGCCTCTCCAACCGCTTCGCCAATGAGTTGCGTGACGCGTGCTTGCAGCTCTTCGATTTTCAGGAACTCCATCTTTCCTTGCAGGAACTCAAGCGTTCGTGTGTAGAGCTGCCAAAGCAAAATTGCATTCCACTGGTTCCAAATTTCTGTGCTTACAGCTCGCATGTCCGCAAACGTCAAGAGATACAACATCTTCAAATGCTGCTCATCCTGCACCAACTCCGCAAAACGTTCGATGACTTTCGGATCATCGAGGTCTCGTCGCTGGGCGGTGTGGAGCATATCCAGATGTCTCAATATGAGAAATAGCACTACCTCTTTATCCACGGTGTCCAATCCTATGCGGTCCAAGGCGGCTTGTGCCATTTCAAAGCCACGTTCGTCATGGCCTCCCGGGCCGTCAACCCCTTTTCCAACATCGTGTAATAGGATTGCCAGCCGCAGCAATTCAGGTTTCTCCACCTCTTTGAAAATATTGAGAAAATCCTGCCCACGCTCCAACTGTGCCAGCGTTGCTTCTTCGAGATTTTCAATTGCATACAGGGTGTGTTCATCGACGGTGTATTGATGTGGTCGATCCGACCGCACCAGTGACCGTACTTTACCAAATTCAGGTAAATAGTGATCGAGCACCTGCCAACGATGCATCCGGCGCAGCACTTCAGCAACCGACTCCGAATGGCGGAGGATAGAGAGAAAACACTCGGCGACTTCAGGTGAACGTCGGAAGCTATCATCAATGAGATGAAGATTGGCAGCAATTTGGTGCCGCACATCCGCGCTGATTCGATTCCCTAGTTGTTGGCGGTGCGTGAATACCTTCATCATCCGCGTTGGATCTTCCATAAAATCGAAATGCCCTTCCTGAAAACCGATTTCGTCCCTTACAACTGTAAATCCGTCGGGCAGCACTTTGGTTTGCCACCGTTCAATCCAGCGATTCAGCGGAGATCTTTGATGTTTTACCCGATCTATAATCAGTTTTGCGAACTCATAGAGATGCTCTGCGTGTAGATAATAATCCCGCATCATCGTTACTTCGGCAAGGGAATGCCCATCATCTTTATATCCAAGATTTTTAGCGATGGTTTCTTGCACATCTAGGACGAGTTGATCGCTTCTTCTTTCATTAACGTAATGAAGTTCATTACGCAATTGCCACAGAAAGTTAAGCGACTCCTCACACGATCTCGCTACCGTTCGGGGGATAACCCCTCGCCTCTCAAGTTCCCCAAGATCCTTAACTCCAAAGCGAACGGCTGCAACCCAGATACCCGTATGAAAGTCTCGTAATCCACCGGCACTCTCCTTGATGTTCGGTTCTTGCAAATAAATCGTTGCGCCGTAAGATTCATGACGGGTGCTCCATTCCTCAATCGTTTTCGCGATGAACTTGCCCACCTGTTTCTTGAAAAAGTGCTTGGAGGTCAATCTCTGAAATTCACGGTAAACCTGTTTTGCACCGACAATGTATCGCGCTTCAAGCATCGAGGTCTTGGAGAAAATATCGTCGTAGGTCGCACGGACACACTCCTTAAGCGATCGACAGCTATGCCCGACCTCAAAACCGATGTCCCAGAGCGTCGTGATCATTTGGTTGGCAAGCGGTCCTACTTGACTCAGATTCAGTTCCGAGGGGTTGTAGACCAACATGATATCAATGTCTGAATAGGGATTCAGTGTCTCCCGTCCGTAGCCACCCAATGCGAGGATAGCTATGGGGGCATCTTCAGGCAATTTAGAACGACCATTCTCCGCTTTGATTGCGAATTGATAAATGCGCTGGATCACGTTGTCCGCAAGGCGGGTATATTCTCCTACAACTTCTCTACCCCCAATTCCGAAACGGTGGCGGGAATAGATGCGCTCACGTTCTTTGGTACAAAAGTCTTTAAGTTCTTCTACAAGTGTAAGGTTATTTTGCTGTTGCATTTGTCATCTCTAAAAATGCCGAACCTTTCAGAGTCAAAGTCTATAAAAGATTCGGTCGGTTGTTACCCTAACTCTAACGAATTACTAAAAAGGAGTATACAAGCAAGCGCCGGTAACAGAACAAGGAGTAGTTTAACCTCAAGCAGATAGTTTTGGTAGCGTAAGGCAGCCGGATCGCCGCCCTTGAACCGCTCAATGAATTTGATTCGCCGGTCGATCGAAGGATGTGTCTGGAATAGCTCGAATAAACGTTGAACAGATCGAGGGATGTAGTTAAGGTATGCGAGTCGGACCAAGGCGAGTTCGAGCGCCTCTGGCTTAGCCGTCACTGCGACAGCGTACAAATCTGCTTGGTGCTCAAAACGTCTTGATAGAGCGCGGAAAATAATAATGAAATAGAGAGAAATGAAAAAGACCAAAACGGTTGCCGGTAACAGAGAAGAAGTGGAAAAAAGCGACTCAAGCGGTTGACCAATGTAGATATAATAGATGGTATAGCTGAGAAAGTAGACAATCAAAAACATGAGATAAGTCAAAATATGCTTGTAACGGACATGCCCAAACTCATGTGCCACGATCGCTTCAATTTCATCGTCGGAAAAGTGTTGCAGCAAGGCTTCTGTCAGAAAGATCTGCCGGGACCATGGGACAATTCCAGCAACAGCCGCATTGGCAACTGATTCCGTCTGCCAAACAACGATGTCTTTGTATTTGATGTTGTCTTGGGCTGCTAATCGGTGGAGCCTGTTCCTTAGATTAACATCCGCCAGCGGGACCGTCCGCCAAATGAAACCCAGTATCAAAGGTGCGTAGATATACGCTAGAAAAATCAGCGATGCCATAAGCGCAATAGGTAAATAGGCGTTACTGGCGAGATACGGGATATGTGCAATCAAATCTAGTAAGCACAAATAAACAAATAGCGGCAATACTGGCAATAGCAAAAATTTCAGATAGACGCTGAGATACTCTCTCCTTTTCCAGTTCCTTGACGTTGCTTGCTGCTCAACTTCATAAAGCGCGAAACGGATAAGCATCAGTCCAACAATCAACGGGACAATCCCCACAAGCCGCTGTGTATAAATTAACGGAGTCCAGTCTAACACCTTGCTCATTAGCAGTGGTAAATTGAATAGGTAGACATCGCAAATATAACCGATCAGGAGAAGGCATTCAAAGACAATTGCAGATCGTTTGATGAGGTACAATCGACGCAGCCGGGCGTCCTGATCGATTGGCAATGGGCGTGTCGCATAAGATCCAAGAAAATAAACAAGTGCCGGCGGTAAGATGATTATTGTGCCCGTGACGATCAGGGTAAGCAGTTGATTAAACTCTCCTGCTCCCCGCGAAGGTTCAAAGAAAAACAGAAAAACCAACCCTGCGATTAAAACGATACTAATTTGACCCATTGCTATATTCCTGACTAGAATTTAATTGAAACATATCACCGGTATTCTATCACAGCGGGGTTTACGAAGTCAAACCAAAACCCAGTGACGGCCAAAAGGCTATTGACAGCGGGCATTGGGTCATTTATAATGCGAGCAGTCAGAATCTGAAGGAGGTATCAACGATGCAAACAACCGCTCCCAGCTTACCAACGGTTCCACTCGGTCCGTATCAGGTGAGTCGCCTCATCATCGGTGACAATCCAATCTACGGTTATTCGCACTTCAATCAACTTCTTGCTCAACACCAACAGGAAGCACACGCACCGGATTCAGTGATGGCAACACTGAAACGCGCTGAAGCCGTTGGGATTAACGCTTGGCAGAACACAATCACGGAGCGTTCACTCTCCGATCTGCTTCGTTACCGGGAAGAAGGCGGCACAATCCAGTGGCTATGCCTCAGTACCTCACAGTGGTACGATGAACCGCACCATATCGCAGAAGTTGCACGTCATAATCCTATCGGTATGGCACCCCACGGCGGCGGCATTGGCGATCGCTGTCTCCGTGAAAACAAGCTCGACCTGCTTAAAGACATCCTCAAGCGAATTCGGGATACCGGCGTTTTGGTCGGATTGTCCGCCCACGACCCCCAACTCATCAGCATCGCAGAGAACGAAGATTGGGATATCGATTACTATATGGCTGCTCTTTACAACCTGCATGGGGGAAGAGAGGAGTTCGAGGAGAGGTTTGGTTACTCACCGTTGGGGGAGGTCTATCTACGTGAACACCGTCCCAAGATGTGTGAGCAGATCCTGCAAACAGACAAACCGTGTATCGTTTTCAAGGTACTCGCTGCAGGTCGAGCGGTTGGATCGAAGGAGCAGATTCGCGAAGAGTTTGCGTTCGCATTGAAAAACATCAAACCCAACGACGCTCTCCTCATTGGCATGTATCAAAAATTCGGAGATCAGATCGGCGAGAACGCCGCGATGGTGTCTGAGCTCTGTCAGGAGTGATGTGCTGCCAAGCAATACAACTTGCTAGAGCATGTTGATATTTACGTAAGGGATAGCCGTAATTCAAGGCACGACATCGCTGGATACCGATACATCTCAACCGTTACATATTCAATAGGTGTCCAGACGGTTTCCCTTACGCATTACGTATTATGCCTCACCGTGCCATCCAACCCCCATCGATAGTCAAAATATGTCCATGAATATATGAAGCCGCCTCGGATGCGAGAAAGACCGCCGCGCCTGCCATATCATCAGGTGTGCCAAACTTACCCGCTGGGAGCCGATCCATAAATTCCGCAACTCGCACCGGATCATTCAGAATCGCACTTGTCATGTCGGTTTTGATATATCCTGGCGCGATAGCATTCACATTAACTCCCTTTGAAGCCCACTCATTGGCAAGTGCTTTTGTTAACTGTGCTATACCACCTTTGCTTGCGGCATACGCCGCGGTTCGGATACCGCCGGAAAAACTTAATAGCGACGCGATGTTAATAATCTTGCCGCTGCCACGCTCAACCATAGCTCGTCCAACCTGTTGAGAAAGCAGCCACACCGATTTCAGGTTGACCCGTATCACATCATCCCACCGATCCTCAGGAAAATCGACGACAGCATCTCGGTGCGTTGTGCCGGCGTTATTGACCAAAATATCAATTTGTCCATAAGAGGCATTCACCGCTGCAACCAAATCCGGAATGTTCTCTGTTTGGTTCATGTCACAGGGAAAAATCTCCGCTTGAACACCGATAGACCGTATCTCTTTCTGTGCCTCAATGAGTGTCGATTCGGATCTTGCCACAAGGGCGAGATTCGCTCCAGCACTGGCGAGACCAACCGCGATGCCTTGACCGATCCCCCGACTTGCCCCGGTGACCAGCGCCACCCGTCCTTCCAGTGAAAAAAGACTTAAAATTGCCATACTATCCCTCCAGATTGTAAATTTCTAAACTTGATTATAACTACTTAACGCTTGACACGGTAAAACAGGCATCGGTATAATAACATAAGTTCGTATTTTCCACCATCGCCCGTCTGCAAATACAACTTCACAACTTCACAGAGGAAAATATCGTGAAAAACCGTTGCTTCTTTAGTCTTGTTGTAGGTTTTGCGCTGTTTTTTCTACTTTTCGCGTGTAGCAAGGCTCAACTCCATTCCACCGATCCGACCCACAGTATCCCGGCTGGTGTTCAATTACTAGAATCGATTGAAAATGCCTTCGTTAGTATCGCTGAAAGGAGTAACCCCGCGGTTGTTGGTGTTACTGCATCGAAGGTAGAAAGACAGGTAGTCCCCTTTAGCAGGTCCGATCGACAGGAGGGAACAGGGTTTATTTTTCGAAAAGATGGCTATATTTTAACCAATGACCATGTTGTAAACGGTGCGAAGCAGATTACGGTTCGCCTATTTGATGGCAGAGAGTTCAAGGATACTCGATTGATTGGGGTTGATCCAAACACGGACGTTGCTGTGTTAAAAATTGATGTGCAGGAAGAACTTCCTGTGCTTCCCTTTGGTGATTCGGATAGGGTTAAAGTCGGACAGTTTACAATCGCAATCGGTAACCCATTCCAGTTGAATTATACAGTAACCACCGGAATTGTCAGTGGGAAAGGACGCTCACTATTTCCACTGTTCACGCTTCGCTATCAAGATTTGATTCAGTATCAAGATTTTATCCAGACTGATGCGTGGATTAATCGCGGAAACAGCGGTGGACCCTTGCTTAATATCCATGGGGCAGTCATCGGTATCAACTCTGCAATTCGACGTCCAGACGATGCCCCTCGGCGTCCAGACGACCCGGCAACAGCAGCGGTCAGAGCCGGTGCCGGTTTCGCTATTCCTATCAACCTTGTGAAGAAGGTCAGTGACCAGCTCATTGCGAACGGGCAGGTGATACGCGGGTGGCTAGGAATTTTTATGTCATCTCATGCTAACGGTATTCGGGTAACTCGATTTTCCGATCCATCACCTGCTAGACAAGGTGGGATGGAAGTGGGTGACATCATCGTCGAATTCAATGGGCAAGAAATGCGAGAAATTCGTAAATTCAGATTCCTTATCGCTGAGTCGATGGTTGGTGAGGAAGCAGCATTTACAGTCATTCGCAACGGAATGCGCAAAAAACTCTCTGTAACGATTGGCAGGATGCCCCGGCGTTTCACAGGGCTGGAAATGGAGTCCGATTCGCCATCTTGGACGAAACTGGGGATAGCTGTTCGTGAGCTAGGTGCCCACGACTCTGAACGTTACGCCTACCTGAGTCTTGATGATGAAGGGGTTATTGTTGAGGAGGTACGTCTCGGCGGTCCTGCTCCTAGTGCGGGGGTTCCACTCGGAACATTAATTGTGGGAATCAACGACCAGCGAATCAAAAATATGGCAGATTACGAAAGAGCGCTGCAAAATGCTCTCAGTAAATCGGAAATCTCTTTTGAAATTAAGAATGCCTATACCGAAGAAGGAACAGAAACGGTTACGGTTAAATTTAATCAAGAGTGAAGCATTAAATTGGCGAATCAAGACGTAGTGAGCGAAACCTAATACTGATTTTCCGCTCTACGTTGATCATATATTTAAGCATAGCAATTTTCAAGTCATTCCCACACGTCAACCAATTTTTGGTCTGCATAGAAGAAAGTAATGAAAAAACATCTTTCAAATTTAGGAGAAATCCTTGGTCCCGATGGACTGATTGCGAAACAGCTAACTGGCTATGAGTTTCGACCACAACAACTTGAAATGGCGGAAGCGGTTGCTAGTGCGCTGTCGTCCGATGAGCACCTTGTGGTTGAAGCTGGCACGGGTGTCGGTAAAAGTTTTGCCTACCTCCTGCCTGCAATTGATCTCGCACTTAGTACCTACGAGCCGGTAGTAATTTCCACCAATACTATCAACCTGCAAGAACAGTTGATTTCCAAAGATATACCGTTTCTCCAACAGGTCCTTCCACAATCTTTCACCGCTGCACTCGCCAAAGGGCGTGGAAACTATCTGTCGCGGCGTCGTCTAGACAGCTTGAGGACTTATGAGCGTCCTTTATTTGATACAATGGCAGAGGTAGAAGAACTCGATCGTATTGTCGAGTGGGTCAATGTCACTGAGGACGGAAGTAGGGCGGACCTTGAGCCGCAGCCGATATTTGAAATTTGGAATAAGGTGGCTTCAGATACGGACAATTGCCTGCGGCAGCGATGCCCGACCTACGAGACATGTTTCTACTTCAAAGCGAGGGCTCAGGTGAATGAAGCCGACCTGATTATCGTGAATCATCACCTGCTCTTCGCGGATTGGGCACTCCGGAGAACCAACCCTTATGCCGCCATATTGCCAGAATATAGATATCTAATCATTGATGAAGCACATCACCTTGAAGCGACTGCAACGGAACATACAAGCGTTGAGTTTAGCAATACACGGGTCAAGAGGTTTTTGGATTCTCTGTGTAATCCGCAAGGGAAGGCGGGACTCTTTATCCGATTTGAATCAACGGGTTCTATTCGACTTGTCGAGGACGCTCGGGAGGATGCAAACCAACAGTTTGCTTCAATTATGAGCTGGTTGGATCGGCAGGGGGTGAGAGATCAGGGACATGGGATCACACAAACCGTCGATCAAACCGATTTCGTGCACAATGTGTTAGATGATCCTTTAGGCGAACTCCAGAGCCGGTTAACGTCGCTGAGAGATGCCGCAACAACCGAGGACGATCAGCAAGAAATTGAAGCCCATCTGCGTCGCTGCCGTGAACTGCGTAACGACTTAGATGTGATGGTTAGTCACACGCTGCCGGATTACGTCTACTGGATTAACACCTCGACACGAGGACGATTTGATCGAGTTGTGTTGCATGCAACCCCAATCAACGTCAGTGAAGAATTGAACACCCACCTGTTTGAAAAACTGGACAGTATCATCATGACCAGTGCCACGCTGGCGACCAACCAGAATTTCGACTACTTTCGGAGACGGGTTGGTCTACCGCATTGCCGTGAATTACTTGTTGGATCGCCCTTCAACTATCAAGAGCAGGTTGAGATCCATATCCCTTCGCGGATGCCGGATCCGCGAGATCGCGCCTTCACACGGGCCGCTACCACACAGATCCTGAATTACCTCAGACTGACGCACGGCAAAGCCTTCGTCCTATTTACAAGCTACCGGATGATGGATGAGGTTTATGAGGAAGTTCTACCTTACCTTGAGCAGCTTGGGATTGACGTGCTCAAGCAGGGAGAGGGGCTTTCGCGCAGCGCGATGTTGACGGAGTTTAGGGAGAACATCGATTCTGTCCTGTTTGGAACTTCGAGCTTTTGGGAGGGAGTTGATGTGCGGGGCGAGTCGCTCAGTAGTGTAATTATTGCCAAACTACCCTTTGAAGTACCCACACATCCGGTGATAAAGGCACGGGTCAAAGAGATTGAAGAGCGGGGCGGAAATCCGTTTATGGAGTTTAGCTTGCCGGAAGCGATTATTCGATTCAAGCAAGGGTTTGGGCGTTTAATTCGCACAAAAACGGACACCGGAATTTTTGTTGCCCTCGATGCGCGCATCAAGACCAAGTTTTACGGCAAGCAGTTTTTGAACTCGTTGCCACCTTGCAAAATCGTAGAGAGCGATTCGTTGTACGATAGAATATGACAAGTGATGAATGCCCCGATCCGGTTTCACTCATCACTTGTCACTTATCGTTCACCGCTAGTATCGATGCGGCGCTGGTTGTGCAAGCCGAATCCCTTTATGATGTATGAAGGGGAATTCGTATACTATTCTCTTATAACGAGTCGCAGTGCCTTCCGGCGGCTTTAACTCAAGCGGAATAATAACTATTAACGTTTCGGCGTTGTGCTTCATCTGGTAGAATGGGAGAAAACCCTCGATACTCTCTCCGGGCTGGATCCCCTTTTCTGAGTCTAGAAGCTGTGTTTCTATCAAAATCTCTCTTGCCTTTCTGAGTCCGTTCGTGACATATATCCCCGAAGCGCGAGACATGTAAGTCAAACGTTCTTTTAGGGCATCGTAATCCAATGATCCGTAACGGTTATCCCCTTGATCGACCATCTCGCAGGGGACTTGGCGGGTGCCCTTGATTCGATAGACAACAGGGGTGGCGGCATTGTTTGTGACTTTCACATAAAAGACATCTGTTTTGTCGCCTTGGTGGAGTGCTTCCGTTTCATAGAAGGGCGAGAAAGCATTGCCACGATTATACTTGCGATCAAGATCCGCGCGACGCCAGTAGACGATCTGAACCGTAATGTTATCTTTAGTTATTGAGAGTATTCGTCCCGTGGGAGGTCTAATTTTAAATGCATCTGAAGCAACCTCCTCAAGGACAACATGCTCTGGTAACATCTCAGCCGGTTGAACGGCTGGAAGATTTTTTAGTGATGTCCCCGTTGCACAGCCGGAAACTAATAAGATTAACACAAACAGTCCAGCGCTGCCTATCCATGAGTTTCTATTTAATCTTTTCATGGTCGATTTTGCCTCCTTGTTCATCCATCATTTGTGATGGGCTTTTTATTAGATTGAACAGAACTATTTCGATATTCACGCTCTCGCCTCGGCACCCAAGAATCTATCAAGTTATGTCGAGGCACTTATATTATGCAACTCGACGGTGTCAAGGACTTATCAATCCGCTAGTATAGCATACCTCCACTTTTAATTCAAATACAAAATTGACTCAATTCTTCAGAAAACTATCGGGAAATATAGGCCAATCTTTTCAGTTGTTTCGCAGGCTCACTCGGCTAGTTGTTCCATTGTTTTCTGATAGCGTTTGTCCATCTCAGGTCCCTGCAATTGCAGATATTCCCGCTCGGCACGACGCGCTACCTTTTGCGATGGAGGTTCCGGGATGTCGATGACTGCAGTCGAGATTTGGTCGTTGCCCCACTTGTAGGCGACAATTTCGCCCTTACTGATGATGAGGTTCATACCGACATTTGCTTCGACGATTGGCACCCCATTTTCCCGCGCCCGCGCAAGCACGGCTTCGTTTTGTCTCTTGCTCCTCGATCCATAGGATGGGATAAAGATTAGACTTGCCCCATCAAGGACAAGCGTACGCGTAATCATCGGATTCCATCGATCGTTGCAGATGACAGCCCCAGCACGACCGATCGGTGTATCAAAAGCGCGCAACGTCTTGCCGATACGGTTAAAGTTCCAAGAAGAATGCGTGCCTTCAGCGAGTTGTGTCTTGTGATATTTACCACAAATTTCGCCGTTGTGATCGATAAACACAGCACAGTTATAAGCCTCATCGGCGATGCGTTCGGCAAAACCGAAGCAGAGAGAAATCCCCAACTTTTTGGCAAGCTGCTGAAAACGCTGAATGTAAGGACCATCAATCGGCTCTGCGATGTCAAGCAGCCTCTCCGCCGTTTCCCGATTCTCGATGACCTCCATGACGACATAGCCTTCAAGTACCCCTTCTGTTGTCAAAATCACCTGTGGCTGTTCCTTGGCGGCTTCAACAAAAAATGCCTCCATCTTGTCAGCGTTTGCAGCTTTATCCCACTTCTTTGGTTTAATCGAAATTGCTGCGACCTTGACTGAGTTATACATGTTTCACCTCTTTATGTGTGAACGAAGCACCGCTTTAGCGGAATGGCCAGTTGCCGGGGTTGAGTTGATCTGGGCTCACAACAATCTCTCGAATGTCGTGGAGTAACGCCGGCGGAAGCGCATCACACTCTGCCGATGAGACGATCTCCTCTAACTCATGCACTCGACCGGTGCCCACCAACGCGGTGGAGACTGCAGGGTGAGCAAGCACGAAGCCATAAGCCAATTCCGGTAAACTTCTATCTTGTGCGCCGCACAATGAATTTACCTGTCCGACCGCCATCTGCAGTTCGCGGAGTTCTTCGGGAAGGTGGGCGTAGCGATGGGTCAATGCGCCTTTCAGGAGAACGGATCGGATAACAACCCCCACATCATTCTCTTTAGCCAGCGGTAACACCCGTTCTTCAAACTGACGGTCTAATAGGTTGTAGGCAACCTGTACGCAGTCGAAGCGACCATCTTTTAACACGGCTAACGGTGCGGCTTCGCCATAGGTGGTGGTGCCAATGAAACGAACGTAACCCGCTTCTTGCGCCTGCTGCATTATCTCTGCAAGTTCCCCACATTGAATAAGTTCAGGAGTGGCATTGTGGATGTAGAGTAGGTCAATGGTGTCCGTCTGTAGCGTTCGCAGCGATTCGGTGATTGACGTTTCCACCTGTTCTCGTAATTCTCTGCCGGTATAACCCTCCCAACTCAACGAGCCAATCTTCGTCGCAAGGATATATTCGTTCCGACGCGACTTCAATGCCCGTCCAATAATGGCTTCGCTCTCCCCATAAGCCTGCGCGGTATCAATTAAATTAACGCCCAAGTCGAGCGCACGGTTGAGTGTACGGGCAGCCTCTTCCTCGGATGGTCGTCGCTGCTCTCCCCGCACAGGGATGCCGTAGTCCATGCCTAGCTCTACGGTTCCCAGCGAAATCTCCGATACTTGCAAGTTGGTCCGTCCCAAACACCGATAGTTCATAGTACCTAGGGCAATATATGTAACACTTTCTTTTCTACTTGGTTCCCGGAAAATCGTCTCGCTGAAAATAACCGTTCTTGATTGTATCAATTTCACACGTCGTGTGCGCGCTCGCCCAATGTGTCGCATAACCACGTCGCCAGCGGTCAGATTCGTTACGGTGGGATGTATGCAACGTCTTACAGTGGTGAAAAACGACACCACCCTTGTTGACTTCCGCCAATGCCTCTTGCGATAGATCGACCAGTTCGGGCGGCGGCACAAGGTTATATGGCTCATCGGGGTCTGGCGTTTCGTGTGGCAACACCGGTCCCTTGTGTGAACCTTCGATATAGCGGAGACAGCCGTTCGACTCATCTACGTCGTCCATCGCAATCCAAGCGGTGATGACATGATCCGCCGGATCACATTTGAAGTAGTAGTTATCTTGATGGTACGGTTTCGCACTACCGAAGTGTGGCGGTTTCATGAAAATCTGATCAGTGACCAGCACCGGCTCTACGCCGATGAGGTCTTCGATGATGCGCGAGAGACGGGCGTCAAGGACGAAGGATTGGAAGTCAGGTTCTTTGAGGAAAGGTGCATTGATTTTTCGTGGCGCAATCGTACCATCTTCCGCTCGATCGACAGCGTAACCGATTCCCTGATCCGTAGTTTCTGGGGTTTCTATCTCACGATCGCTGACCTCAATAGCAATTTGGGCGATGCGTTCAACTTCATCGGGGCTGTAGATGCCTTCGATGGCGACCCAACCCTTTTCCCAGTAATGATTATAAGCGTCTTGATTGATGTGCATGTGTACCTCCTCCAGAAAATTCTATGTCCCTCCTCATGAGGACACCATCGTGGTTTCTTATTCCAGAAATCGTTTCAGCACATTGGTGGTAATTCTTGAAATCGTGTCGTCCACTATCACAGAGCAGGGATAGGTAATCGAGCCGACGGAGAAAACGGCACCGCCGTCACCGGGCTCGTGATAGACGATTTCAGCACCGCCATCGTCGGGATTGAGCCCCTTGGCGAGCAGCTGGGTGTTCTTAGGAGAACTAGCGGAGATTTTGTCCATTTCGTGGCCCGAAGCGCCACCGGGACAACGCATATGTAGACTCTTTTCCCCGAACACATCCCCATTCTTCAGTCCTGTGCCCTCATAAATCCAGTGAGAATCGTCAATCACCCGATAGGGTGCGCCGGTCATAATACCGGTGTCGGTACAGACGACGCCCAAGAGGTTGGCTTCGGATTCGTGGCGCAGGTGGAATCGGCTTTCATACCCAACATCCTGCAGCGTGGTGAAACTACCGCTTCCACAGTTCTCATTGTGAACGACCATCGTGTACTCGTCGAGGAATTCAACCTCACAGTTCAAGCCGTTGCCCCCGAGATACATCAGCTTGCCGCCGCCCTCGAAGACCCATGCTTTGAGCCGAAAATACATATCCGTCGACCAATATTCGGGATGGGTACTGATCATGAGAACTTTGTAGTCTTCCAAGTTCAGAACCCCTTGGTGAAGCTGTGTTTCGGCGTAAAGGTCGTAATCATATCCTTCGCGCTCCAGCCAACCGAAGAGACGCCATTCGGCGGGGGCGACGTGACAGGCAGAGCGCCCCTCGACTGGATCCGTAACTTCCGTATCTTCAGCGATAACGTTAATCAATTCAGGGCGATCAAACGACAGAGGGGCATATTCGTCGGCATCGAAGTGCTGGTGGTTACGGTTAGTATATCGCTTCAGATCGAGTCGAGCGTTGATGGTGGGTGTCGGTGGAAACTGGTCGGGATGGATATAGTTACTCCGACCGCCGAAGTTGTTGTAAGCGTTCCAGTTGATGTTGGAAGCTAGTACGGCAATCGGTGCCTGCGGCTTCGCCGGTGCAACAATCCACGGGAAGGAAAAGAACGCGCCTGATTCTGTTTTGGCGTGAAAATAGTAAAGCCCACTCCGAGCCGGTGCTTCAACGAACTGGAGGTGATGGGGATTCGTATATCCGAACTTATTCCACTCAATACCGGTTTGAGTGAAATCTCCATCGGGGGAGATCTGCATCGTTGCGCGGGGACCATGCTCATCATGCCAGCCGAGGTCTCGGATCAATTCCTTCTGAAACCCATACCGCCACAACGAAAGTTCGTACGCCTCGACGGCGTGGACACGGAATTCGGATTTCTCACCGGACCGCACCCACTTGGGCCAAGCATATCCCAGCAAACAGTCCGAAAGCAAACGAAACTGATACGGTTGATCCTTTTGGACTGTCATGTTAACACTCTTTGCACCGAAGCCGGGTTTATAGAGCGTCACCTTGTAGGGTCCTGGTGACAGATCCGCGTAAATCGCGCCCGTTGCCCGCGAATGGGCTTCATACGAACCTGATTCATTTACAAATTCTAACAATACGTCAGGAATTGCTACATAGCGTTCGTCGCTGACATATCCAATCAGCATAGTATGCCTCCAAGAAAAGAACTCTGATTATTGAACCGGCAAAAGTTTAGCAGCCGTTAAATTTTATGTCAACGACTTTCCTTCCCGCTGCGCCAAACCTCATAAGGATTTTCCCGGTTCTCTAGCGGGAAGGATACCCGTGTTTTCAAGCGTTGGGATTCATGGACTGCCATAATCATTTCCAGCGCTGCGCGCGCATCCGCCCCACTGGAAACCGCAACGACATCGCGGTCCGCCTCAATGGCTTGGACAAGTTCTTTCACAATCATCTGATTACTGAGGTGCATCTGCTCTTGATCCGACCGGTTTGTACCGTCTGGTCGTTTTTCCCACTCATCCAGAAGGATACGTTCCCATTCCCTCTCCTCCGGAATCCACAAACCGTGAGGGTAGAGGTACATCTCCCCACAGGGGGAGTTTCGTAGCGAGATAATTCCCTCGGTGCCGTAAACCTCAAATCCGAACCACCGGCTGCTAGAGTGATTACCGGAGGGTTTCCCTCGGTGTGATTCATAGTGAGCTGTGATTCCGTTTTCAAAGACGTAGTACGCCGCCAGGCCGTTGCCAGCTAGCAGTCCAACGCCCT
>JAGWBT010000060.1:16400-34950 GCA_021295755.1 Candidatus Poribacteria bacterium | reverse complement strand
CAGCGGATGGCATTTATACTGTGACCATTACCCCTGTCAATAGTGGTGGCAGATTGGGAATACCTGCTCGGTATCAATTTACGTTTGATACACAAGAGCCTGAAGTGACTTCAGTAACACCAATCGACCTGACGCAGCCATTGTCCTACATCGGTCGGCAACTTATCCAAATCGCTGCTCAGGTTGAGGATGTAGGACCGGCCGGTTTGGAGGTTGAAGACCAACGCCTTCAACTGCATGATGCCGGGGGTAATGTCATACCAGCAGTTCAATCCGACGATGGGGAATCTCAAATCTTTCTGACGCTTTCGCAGCCGCTTACAGCCGATGGGAGCGACGATGGGATATACACCGTCACTCTAGATTTGATGGACAAGGCCGCTAACCTTAACCTGATTTCGCATCAACTCGTTTATGATACGCAAGCCCCAACACTTGTCAGCACAAACCCGACCGATGGCAGTCTTCGTAGTGATGATATAACGTCAATTACAGCGCGTTTGAACGACACCGGCGGTAGCGGCATTGATTTCGCTGAGTCAATGTTGACGTTATTAGATTCAACGATGGGAATCGAAAGCTAACATTGCAAACTAGCGGTCTTGTAGCGGATGGCAATTATACAATCCGTGTGGAGGCAATCGATCGTGCTGGCAACGGATCAAACACTCCGTTTAAGGTGTTCTTCACCTTTTCATCCGGCATGCCGGTTGTCGTTTCAACGGTTCCCAAAACCACGCCTGCAGAAGAAGCGTTCACAAACAAACCGTTCCGTCAGGTTTCGGTTGAGCTTCAATCAGAGAACGGAGGAGTGGATCGTTCTACGATTGCACTGCTTGCCCCCGATGGTACAGCAGTCCCAGGACAGCAAGTACGCCGGGGAAAATTGTTAATTTATCGACTCTTGCGGGACTTTGCTACCGATGGCTCTGACGATGGTACTTATACCATTGTGGTAGTGCCCATCAATAGTGCAGGGCGGCAGGGAGAACCACAGCAATTTACCTTTGCCTATGATACTGTTGCCCCTGAGGTGATTCCTGCCTCAATTCAACTGATCGTTGCAGAACCGGGAGTCAATAATTCGCTGGTTTCGGTCGGGGCGCTTATCACCGACGATGAACCAAGTTCCACGGTGGATTGGGATAACCTCGACCAATCATGGATTACCCTTAATGATGTCAGGCGGAGTCGCAAAATTGAGGGAACACTTGCTACCGATGAGGAACAGGCACTTTTGTTAAACTTGATTATGCCACTCGCTAGCGACGGAAGTCAAGACGGTGTATATCTGTTAACAATTGCCCCGAAGGACCGGGCGGGCAACGTCACTGAGACCGTTAGCTACTCCTTCTTCTACGACACACGTCCGCCGATGATTGATACTAGCTCGTTGTTCATTGAGGGACAGCCGTTACTTACTGATGCAAATGATCCGTATTACCCGTCAGCGACCAGCAAGAGTGGTAGTATCGTCATTGATGCAAAGTTCTCCGATGTCAATCCGGATGGTAGTTACGGTCTTGGTCCCGATCTGGTCAATTCATCAATTACCGTCCGTTCTCCTTCTGGAGAGGTTATCACTGGAATCACGACACAGAACGGCACCGACAGCATCCGCTTCAAATCTGGACCACTCAATGAACAAGGGCATTATCAGGTGACCATCACCAGTGTCGGTCTGGACGCTGCAAATCTGGGCTTCCAGCCAACCGATTCGGTCACGACACAGTTCCTTTTTGAAACAACAAAGCCGATCGTTGAACTTACTGATTTAGTTGGAGAAACAACCTTTGAGGATGAGCCGTTGCCATTTCAAGGTACTGCGCGTGATCCGTCAGAGAACGATATTCCTGCATCTGAAGTCGCACTGGTTGAGGTGGTCGGTACTGGTCCCGATGGGCTACCAATCGACCCAGTGGCTGCAAAAGATGACAGTGAGGAAGAGGAAGATCCGTGGAGTCGTTGGTCAATTGATTTTCTACCTTCTCAGTCTGGTGAGTACAATCTAGATGTTCGCGTCACTGATCGCGCCGGTAATGCTGGTATTTATGATGCCGTGACTGTCAATTTCTCAGTGTCACTTATCTTCAAAGGGCCAACATATGTCTGGCCCAACCCGCTGAGTCTCTCAAGACGTTCCAACGGTGAAGTTGCACACTTCTCCTTTGAAGTCAACGTTCCCGGTGGGGAAGGCGCGCGGATTGTCCTAAGTATTTACGACTTTGCAGGCGACTTGGTGTACGAAAAGGAATATAGCGATCTGGGCATTGGTAGGAGCGACAATGAAGTAAGGTGGGATCTCACCAATCAGTCCGGCACTGATGTTGCCCGTGGAATCTATATTTTCCGCTTGGAAGCTGAGGATGTGGTGACGAGTAACTACACCAATGCGGTCGGGAAGATTGTTGTGGTGGAGTAGGCGTGAGCACCCTTTTCGAAAATAGATCAAAAATCATGTGTTCGTTTATGAGCCAATGAACAAATTAAAAAATTGGAGAAACAGATGCCCCTGAAACAGGATTTGAAGTTATTCTGCATTGTATTTTTTGCAATCATTGTTTTCCCCGCCTTTGCTGCAGATATTCACGAGGACGCTGGCACGGTGGGTGCTGCATTCCTGAAAATTGAGGCTGGTAGCCGCCCTGCTGGGATGGGAGGCGCGTTCGCAGGCTTGGCTAACGATGTCAATACGATATACTGGAATCCCGCTGGATTGACTGCGGTGGGACAACGCCAATTTACTGCAATGCAGAATTTCTCGATCGCAGATATTAGTAACCAATTCCTCGGTTATGCGCAAAAATTCAGCGACAGAGGCACTTGGGGGGCGAGTTTCCTCGGTGCGTTTACAGAGATCGAACGCCGTCGTAGAGCAACCGAGGAACCTGACAGCACTGCCACGGTCGGCGGTTTTGCTGCGGGATTGTCCCTCGCATATCTTTTATCCCCACAGTTGTCGGTTGGAGCAACAGCGAAAACAATTTCTCAGCAACTTGACGTTGAAGACTCAATTGGTGCTGCTGCCGATGTCGGAATGCTTTTGCGAATCGCGGACAATCGGCTTGGCGTAGGAATCGCAGCACAAAACCTAGGTGTTCTGGATACGGGAGAAAATCTGCCGATGAATGTGCGAGGTGGACTCGCTTACCACGTTCGCACTCAGCCTAACCCTGACAGTGGGAGGCAGCCGCAAGACATTTTTGCATTGGCCGCCGATGTCAACTACCCAATCGTTGCTGGGTATCCAACTTTCCATTTGGGTGCGGAGAATTGGTTCTATAATATGCTTGCCCTTCGCGTTGGATATAGTTTCAGCCAAGGAGAGAACCCTAAAAATGGGTTGACCGCTGGGTTCGGGCTGCGCCGACTAGGGGAAGCGTCTATGCAAAACGTCAACTTCCAATTTGACTATGCCTTCGTTCCAGACCAAGCTGTTGGCAATGCTCACCGAGTTTCTCTCCTCCTGCGATTCTGAGCGTCCATCAGGTTTGCTAGCTAGACAAACTTAGATGTGCTTGCCCAAACCGGAGCATTTCTATGAACATCATCTGCACAGGAATCAGTTGTTCAGGACGAAAAGAATTGATGGGAGAGTTTGAAGCACTCTGCTGCGATAAAGGGCTGCGGGTTGGCTTTTTCAACGTCGGCGATTTTATGCACAGTGCAGCTGCAGCCTCCGGAATTCAATTCACAGACAAGGTGCTCGACTCTGATCCCGCTGTCCTGTCGTTGGCACGCCGATCGGCTTTCTATGAGATTGCCAACGCTGCGCACGGCTATGACCACACCTTTGTCGGTCTGCACGCTTGCTTCCGCTGGAATGGAAAACTGGTTGAAGGCGTCTCGTTCCGAGATATGGAGGGTTTTCCGGCTGATGTATTCATCAATGTCGTAGACAATCTTGCCGACATCACTCAACGGATGGAGGACAATCCGCAATGGGCAGGCATGAGACGCGATGGAATTAATGTCTGGCTCGACGAAGAAGAATTTCTGACTAAACAATTTGCTAATCTCAAAGGAAAAAATCACTATACCGTTGCCCGATGGCATAATCTAGAAAACTTCTACGATCTGCTCTTTTCAAAAAAGAAGAAGTTTTACTTGAGTTATCCGATCACACTTATCCGCCAAGAGGCACCGGATCAGATTGAAAACATCCGCAGGTTTGGTTCAAAGATGCGGAAGGACTTTATCATATTTGATCCGCTCGACATTAAGGATATGGACCTGATTCATCCTGCGGAATCCGCTCAGGAGGAGGCAGCTGACAGTCGGATCACAACTGTCAGCGATATAGATCAGGATTTCAGTGTGCAGATTAAGACACGCACCATCTCCAGAGATTATCAGTTCATTCACCAGAGTGATTTTGTTGTTGTTATCTATCCAACGGATAAACTCTCCCCCGGTGTCTTGAGTGAGATGAACTTTGCCTCGCGCTATAACAAACCAGTTTATGCCGTATACTCCCATGCACGTAGCCCCTTTTTCGAGCATTTGTGCGAACGGATCTTCGACACCATTGAGGAACTCGAAGTTTTTTTGGAGGATCAGCAAGTGAGGATTTAGCGGATAGTCTTCGGTTCCCTTTGTCCGTTGGGATATTACAGAACTCAGAGTTCGCGATTCCATAGGTTCCGGTCGAAATCTCGACGCAACGGAATCAGGATTTCAATCTATACCAGAATGAAAATTGGCATCATCTCCCTCGGTACACAAAACCACGCCACCCGACGATTGGTTGAAGCCTCCCTCGCAGCCGGGCACACACCAAAAGTTCTTAACCCATTTGGATTTTATCTGCATATCGGCGGTTCAGGGGAACGTATTTACTACGAAGAAACCCACGCCACGGATTTCGATGTTGTGCTCCCACGACTAAGTGCGTCAACAGCGCAATACGGTGAGGAGGTAGTGGCGCATTTTGAATGGAATGAGACGCCAGTAGTCAATCGATCTTACGCGATTGCAAACGCCCGAAATAAATTCCGTGCCCTCCGCATCCTGGCCCAGCACGGTCTACCTGTCCCGCCTAGTTTTGCTGCAGGTTCAGCCCGTTACGTGGATAGATCTGTGCATCAAACCGGCGAATACCCCTTCATAATGAAACCCTTTTCAGGGACTCACGGCAACGCAATCTTACTGCTCGATACACCGGTGTCGCTGCGGTCAGCGATTGGTGCAATGTGCGATCTCCACCAAGACTATGTCGTCCAGCCTTTTATCGGAGAGTCGGCGGGGAATGATGTGCGAGTGATTGTCGTTGGTGGAAAGGTTGTTGCTGCCATGAAAAGGACAGCACAGGAAGGTGAGTTTCGATCGAACATCCACCGCGGCGGACAAGGACATCCTATTGAGCTTCAAAGCGAATATATTGACACCGCAATCCGGGCTACGGAAGCGATGGAGTTGAATATTGCGGGGGTAGATCTGTTGGAGACGCTAGCAGGTCCAATGGTGTTGGAGGTCAACCCATCACCGGGGTTTGAAGAAATCGAAACGGTTACAGGAATCAAAGTCGCAGAAGCGATGATTGCGTTTGCTGTCGAGTATTCTCAAGCTACGAGAAAAACGAACTGATTCTTATGTGTTGACGAACCAATGAACCAGAAAAAGGTTAGAATACCTATGATTATTGACTGCCATACCCATCTCTGGCGATATCCAGGGGAACTTACCGAGGAGGTCGCTCGTGAAACCTTCATCATGCGTCGGCAAGAGGTCGACTTAGACATCACACCGGAGATGCACGCCGCAGCTGTGGCGAAAGTAGACCGTGCGATTGTGTTTGGGTTGCGTGCGCCACTCACCGGGTTCCTTACGGTCAACGATACTGTTGCCGAATACATTCGCACGGATCCGAAGAAACTGATCGGCTTTGCTGCAATCTGCCCGACTGAAGACAACGCGCTTGCAGAGGTAGACCGTGCCGTCCAGGAGTTGGGGCTTCGTGGACTGAAGATGAGTCCGATCTATGGTGGCTGGGATCCGTTAGATCCACGCGCCCTGAAAATCTTCGCGCGAGCGGAAGAACTCAGACTGCCAATCATGCTCCATCAAGGCACAACCTATCCTCGGAAGGCACCGCTGAAGTACGCCAATCCGGTTCTGCTCGAAGATATCGCACTGCGCTTCCCCGATTTGAAGATGATCATTGCCCACATGGGACATCCTTGGGAAGCCGAAGCCATTGTCCTGATCCGTAAGCAACCCAATGTCTTCGCCGATATCTCTGCCCTGTTCTACCGTCCTTGGCAATACTACAATTCGTTGCGGTTGGCGGTCGAATACGATGTTGCTGACAAACTATTTTTTGGCACCGATTATCCTATAACCACTTTCGATGAATCCGTCAAGGGGCTGCACGATATTGTTAAACTCTCCCAAGAGATGCGGCTGCCTCCGTTGCCGGGAGATCTACCCGATCAAATCTTACATCGTGATACGCTGGGGCTTCTGGGGCTTGAGGATCCCGCCTCCCTCTAGACCCGCTAAAATCTACGCCATTCCCCTTCGGTAGCTGCATTAATGAGCTGCCGCTCTTTCTGGCTGCGTCGTACGCGTTGTTCTAAATCAACCGGATCCCAGTGAGATAGTAGTTGCGCTTGAAAGGCCTCGACGATTGACTGATATGCGGTATCTCCAGCAAGATCATGAAATTCATTTGGATCGGTCTGAACATCGTAGAGTTGCGGCGCATCGCCTAAACTGTAGATGAGTTTGTATCTACCCCGCCGGAGCATCGCGACCGGGCGTGCCACACCGTGTGCCAAGTATTCGGAAAAGGCTTCATCCTTCCAGCCTTCCCTCTCTCCCCGCATTAGCGGCAGCAGGCTATTACCATCCAGAGGGGTGATAGGCGTCGCACCCGCGATCTCAACGGCGGTGGCGATAAGGTCTACCAGCGATACAACCTCAGCGACCCGACTGCCGGCGGGAAGATGTCCGGGCCAAACAATTTGAAGCGGGACACGCGCGGAGGCTTCATAGAAGTTAGATTTTCGCCACATGCCATGCTCTCCATTCATTTCGCCGTGATCACTTGTATATACAATCACGGTATTATCCAACTGTCCGGTTTCTTCGAGGGTTGCGATGAGGCGACCAATCTTTTCGTCGAGATACGTAATGAGACCGTAGTAGCCTGCACGTCCCCGTCGCACCAGTTCTTCGGGGAAGTCGACGCAACCGAACATGCTCCGCATCCGCTTGAAGACTGGGTGCTGGTTTTCCAAATGTCCTTCCGGAATCTCAGGGAGGTCAATTTCATCCAGAGGATACATATCCCAGAATTGTTGTGGCACAACGAGCGGGAAGTGGGGCGCGATGAAAGAGACATTGAGTGCCCAAGGCTGATCTTTGCGCGCCGGATCGCGCAGGTAAGCCAACGCCTGCTCCTCTGCCAAATCATCTACTTCGATTTCCGTAGTAGTGCCGGGACCTGCCTCCTCAAGACAGGACCAGGGGCGGGCTGCAGCGGGTGTGCCGTTTTCCCAATCAATGACACCATGATCGTTCTCAGCGTGAAGATCACGAGCAAGTTGGGCACGGAACCCGTGAAGTTGGTCTAGCCCCTCAAAGTGCTGTTTCCCGGAGAGAACGGCATCGTAACCGACTCCACGCAACAGATGTGCCCAAGTAACGGTGTCAGAAGGAAGGGGCGTTGCATTGTCCCAAGCACCGATGTGGTGAATATAGCGACCTGTCATGAAGGACATCCGTGAAGGCATGCAGAGGGGAGAGTTACAGTAGGCGTTGGTAAATGTGACACCGTCGGCAGCGAGACGGTCCATATGCGGGGTCTTAACCAAGGGATGCCCATACGTTCCACTGTACATCGGGGCATGTTCGTCGGACATGATAAAAAGAATATTGGGCAAATCTCGGGCGCTCATCAAATCTTCGGGATGGAGACCCCACGCTTTAGTGTGGGGGAGGAAATCCCGCCTCCTTTTTTAGTTTTTTGTTTTTGGTATATTTGTGATAGAATATTGCTTGTAACTCGACGACTTCAGTTAAACGCTCGTTTAACGCTGCCCTCTCACTTCGATGTGAAGGCGGTTTGTCTGAGGTGTCGCCCGGAAGGTGAACCTGTGATAGCACCGCTACATGGTGAATCCTTCTAAACGGTTGCTGCGACTGTTCGGTGGCGGGCGTGTAAAGTTACGAGCCAGAACCGAGAAACCGCGCTATCTTCTAGGACTTTCATAGCACCAAGATAGCGTCGCGGGTAAGTTCTCTTGCCCAAGCGTAAGTCCCGTTGGACAGGCTACAAGGCCCGTCCTTGAGGGCGGGGTAGCTGACGAAAGCCCTCCTTTACAATTTGAATCAGGACTGAACACATAGACTCCTAACTGCTATAGTGCCAACATTGTAACACGGTTTAATTAGGAGGACAACGGGATTTTTGACCTATCTGAGCAAACCAAGGTAAAATAGAAGTGCTCGGTCTTCGCCCATTGATGGGTTGGAACGAGACAGTTTTTTTAATACGAGAAAGGAATCTCTCATGGCAACAAGATCAATCACGATTCGCGAATACCTTCCACCAGAGCACGACTTGGATTTATCAGCTGAAGCGCCTGATGACATCGCCTCTTACAAAGTGATGGGGTTGGCTGATCCTTTGTCAAGTGCAGAGGTACAAATCGCAGTTGATACGTGGCGTCAAATTCAGCGTCAAAAGGCGACGGTTCAAATCATTGATATTGACACTGACCTCATCGCACTTTCATCCGTTGAGTTGCGCCAAATACTGGAACAGCTTATCAGTCAAAATACGATGAAAGTCATTGTGAATCTCAGCAGAACGCGTCGAATTGATAGTTCAGGGTTGGGCATATTGGTCAGCAAATCAAATGAATTAAGACAGCGTGGTGGTGACCTCAAAGTTTATGGACTATCGGACACGCTAACACGCATTTTCGAGCAGTTGGGGGCAGCAAATCTTGAGAAGTTTATCTACCAAAACGAAAGGGATGCACTTGCAGACTTTGAGTTAAACCGAGAGACAGGCGTATAACTTTGTTTCGATGGTCATGCTGTTTCTCACCATTGCTTACGAAGCGTATGCAACCTTGTAGGTGTTGACGATGGCTCTATGGATACCTCAATCGGGTTGATACCCACCTTCATTGGATTTTCAGGGGGAAGTGGATCTGGAAAAACAACGCTCGCCGCAGTGATTCATGAACGACTGGGCAATCATAGATCTGCCGTGTTGAGCCTAGACGCCTATTACAAAGATCTCAGTTATCTGCCCCTTGAAGAGCGGGCAGCGGTAAATTTTGATCGCCCTGACGCGTTGGATGTCCAATTATTAACCGAACAGATACGCCAACTTAGATGTGGGCACGCTGTTGAGGTCCCACGCTACGACTTCACGACACATACGCGCCGCCCTGAAACCCTTACGCTTCAACCTAAGGCAGTTGTGCTGGTCGAAGGAATTCTGCTGCTTGCACTTGAATCCATTCGGTCACTGCTTGATCTGAAAGTGTTCGTTGATGCGCCTGCCGATATCCGTTTCATCCGTCGAATGCTCCGCGACATCCAAGAACGTGGGCGCACAGTCGATTCGTGCATTCAGCAGTATTACGTGACGACTCGCCCAATGCACTTCGCTTGGGTTGAGCCGAGCAAGGTGTTTGCAGATATGGTTGTTTCGAGTGAAGAGGAGATTGAAACCCTTGCAACACTTCTCATTGAGCGTATCGAGAATTTGTAAGTGTTCCGACTTCCGTTTGCCAACCAATGCAACGTCTCAGCGTTTATTTGGCAGCGGTTTCTGTTCCCAATGATTTGGTATTTCACTTATATCCAGAGATTTAGGAGAAAAGTCCATGGACAGCAATAAATGTGTCATGTCCGACGAAGAAAAGTACTATTTTGATCTCACAGGCTATCTTGTCGTTCGCGGTGCGTTGACGCCAGAAGATGTTGACAAATGTAATGCAGCTATTGATCACTACGCCGACAAGATTCGTGCCCGTTCAATTGATGACGGTGGTTTGGCTCGCGGATCATCAACGCTTCAGGGACAAACAGGACGATTGGAACTGACGGGGATGCTGGGTTGGGAGAAACCCTATCGAGAACCGTTTCGGGAACTCCTAGTTCATCCAGTCGTCGTCTCTCGGCTAAATGGGATGTGTGGAAAGGGATTCCGTCTTGACCATGGACCGTTAATGATTGCGGCAACAGCTGGGACGGAAGGACATCAATTGCATGGAGCAGGAGAACCTTTCGCCCCTGCAGTTTGGTATCATCAGCAGAACGGGACTATCTACTGTCGAGGCGTCACTGTCGCGTGGCAACTTACCGATGTCAATGAAGGTGATGGCGGATTTGCGGTTGTTCCCGGCAGCCACAAAGCCTGCGAACCTATACCCGAAGGCGTTCGGTCTGTGGAAGACGACATGGGGTTGACCGTTCAGCCGGTCATGAAGGCAGGAGATGTCCTCTTCTTTGCAGAGACTGCCACTCATGGTACACTTCCCTGGAAGGGTAAGGGGGAACGGCGTTCCATCCTTTTCAAATACGCTTCCCGCGGTGTCGCCCGCGCGGTGGGACGATTCTTTACACCTGAAGCACGCTTCGGCGAGTGGACGAAATCCCTCTCGCCTGAACAACATGCTGTACTTTACGGTCCAGGTGTTCACACGGGAGGTCTGCCCACTCTTAAATCCGATGGAAAGAAAACTTGGGTTGCGGAGTAACACCGAGCCAACATTAACTGTCGTACCGATACAGCTTGCGAAATGGAGATATGCAGAATGGACAAACGTGAACGCTACTTCTGGGATCTTACTGGATACCTTGTCCTCAAGGACGTGCTAACTGCCAATGAAATCGCAGCAGCTAATGAGGCTATCGACTACTATGCTGACCAAATTTATGTTGGTCAACCCAACGAGGGGGCTCAAGATTCTCAAACCTTGCGAGGCTCCGCACAACGTGTCCTGCACGGTCTACTAGAACTCGAGGAGCCATATTGTGAACCTTTCCGCAAGATGCTGGTACATCCGCAAATCATCATGCGTCTCAATGTGATGTGTGGGACGGGATTCCGATTCGATCACGGACCTTGGGTGACCGACAGCGTGACAGGCACTGAAGGACTGGTCATGCACGGACAAGGAGAACCACATAGACCCTACGTCGCTTATCATCACCAGAACAACAAAATGCACTGTGGTGGAGTGACTGTGACTTGGCAACTGTCTGATATCAACGCAGGCGAAGGTGGGTTCGCCTGTGTACCCGGCAGCCACAAATCTAGATTTCCCATGCCTCACGGTGTGCGAACCTGTGATGACGATATGGGTGTGGTTCTTCAACCGGAGATGAAAGCGGGAGACGTGATTTTCTTCATGGACGGTGCTCAAGCCCACGGCACCCTCGCTTGGCGTGGTGAACATCACCGGCGATCGGTGCTCTTCAAATATGCTGATCGGACCTCCGTGCGTACAGGTGTTGCAAAGGAAATCGCGCCTCCAGAAATCTATTGGGGAGAGGAACTTGTTGAGGGCATGACAGAGGCGCAGCGTGCCGTTATGTACGGACCTTGTTCATCGCTTGGTACCACCAAGCTAACGGTGGACGGTGATGGCACGGTTCGCGTCGAAAATGACTAGACGTTGCGAAATAGAATTTTGTGCATTTGTGACAGAAAAAGGAGGGATAGAGCCCAATATAACTGTTTTTGAAACGATTTTCTCCGGTTAAGCGTTTTGTTCTATTGAGAACTTCTTGTGCACTCGTTAGTGCCAATCGTGTTAAAGGCTGACAAAAGCTGATTAAACACCAATTTAACGCCAGGAGAGAACAAATGTCTCTGACACGAGCAATAATATCTTGCTACGGCGCAATCAACCCATTAGTGGGGCTTTCGTCAACAGCCCTTCGTCTATATGGGGCGCTAGAGGTGTTTAGAGATACCTACCAATCCCCAATGAAGGATGGATGGTTCCGGGCACCAGCTTATCCAAGTGGGAAATTGAGAAGGGATTCACAGAACTGATAGATGCCGGATTGCTACAGATACGGACTGAACGCAACACTCGGTGGTTTCAACTTAAATGATTGAAAGCCCCCAATTGGACAACACCCTCCCCAATATCATTCTCGCCTCAAAATCGCCACGTCGCGCAGATTTGCTCAAGCAGATTGGTCTTGAATTTGAAGTATACCCCAGTGAAATAGAAGAGCCACAAATCACAACATCTCCAGCAATTGCTGTCCAAGAACTTGCGCGTGCAAAGGCGAAAGCGGTTGCTGCCAAGTTCGGTGCAGGGATTGTTCTCGGCGCGGATACCGTTGTTGTCATTGATGGTCAACCAATCGGCAAACCGGAAAATGATGCACACGCCATTGAAATTTTAACGCGACTTAGCGGAAATCGGCATGAAGTGATTACAGGCGTTGCGTTAATTGATATCGAGCGGAAAAACGAAGTGGTATGGTCAGAAAAAACAGCAGTCTATTTTAGGAAGTTGCGTCAATCGGAGATCTTGGCGTATGTCCGCAGTGGCGAGTCGTCGGATAAGGCGGGTGCTTACGGGATACAAGGGCAAGCAGGGACTTTCGTTGAGGGAATCGAGGGATGTTATTTCAACGTGGTGGGCCTTCCATTAGCGAGTTTGACCGTGCAGCTTTGGCGGCTACTTGAGGACGATCCAAAACAGTAAAAAGAAAATTGACGGATGCTGTGCTATTTTTAGTCAAAGTCCTTGTGTTGGCAAGTGATGAGTGGAAAGGGCAATTCCAATCCTCAGAAAGAACTTAGCAGCCTGTATAATTCCGCGTTTTGATAGAGTTTGATGATGGATCCTAATGGCTCTCCGAGCATAAAAATTCTTGGTGTTGATACATCAACGCCCATCGGCAGCGTCGGTCTGATTGATGGAGCACGTTTTGTTGCTGAACATACACTCAGCATTGTGAAAGCCCATTCATCTAGATTGATGCCCGCTATAGACCAAATCTTAAAGTGGGGAGATTTAGCTGTCCACGACCTCGACGCATGTGCTGTTGGGATCGGTCCGGGTTCATTTACGGGCATCCGAATTGGAGTAGGCACAATCAAATCGCTCTGCTACGCCCTCAAGAAACCGATCATCGGTATCTCGACGCTGGAAGCAATCGCATACAATCTCCGCTACACAGACAAACTAATCTGCCCAATCCTCGACGCACGAAAAGATGAAGTATACGGTGCAGTCTTTCGTGGAGGGCAAAATCTCCTGCGAAAGTCTGACGACCTTTGTGTGCCGATTGAGTCGCTATTGAGTCAGATTGATGACGATGTGATTTTTGTCGGTGATGGCCTGCGGCGATACGCACCCGTTGTTCAGGCGCAATTTGGCGAAGATGTGCCTCTCGCTGATCCGATTTTTAACGTGCCGCGCGGCGTGAGTATCGCACGAATCGGCTACGACCGATTGCTCGATGGACAATCTGGCGATTACTTCTCACTGACGCCTAACTATGTTCGCGACAGCGTTACGTAGATCGTGCTGCGCGTTGTATGGCGCCACCTGAACTATACATTACTTTTCTTGATTTCCTATCGCACTCAAAGCGTTATTGTCGTCCATTAACTGAATATGCCCCAAGTTAGATTCTTTACTTTTCTATCTCCAGAAATAACACCCCTGCTTACCCAATATGCCCCACCGGGTTTTGAGGTCAGCGTACACACAAGCGATCTGCCAGATGAGGAGAAAATCCCCCTTGTACAGGATGCGGATTTTCTGATTCTTTTCCCCGGCCAAATCTCAGAACGGGTACTCCGCTCCGCTCCTCGCCTCAAACTAATTCAGTTAGTCGCCGCGGGCTACGATAGCATGGAGGTGAGCCTATGCCAAGAACTTGGCATTCCTGTCGCCAACAATGGGGGCGCGAATTCCATTGATGTCGCGGAGCATACTATCGGCCTCATACTAGGCTTTTATCGCCGTCTGATAGAGTTAGATCGAAATGTTCGGGGGGACCGATGGCGTGATATTGATACGGGATCTTCAACATACACCATCAACGGCAAGACAGTCGGAATTGTAGGGCTTGGAAATATCGGAAAGCGTGTCGCTCATTTGTTGCGTGCCTTTGGAGCGCGCCTTCTCTACTATGATCAGTATCCACCTGCTCAGAACATAGAGTCGGAACTTGGCGTAACTCGCATGTCATTGGAGGACCTGCTTCGGGAGTCAGATATTGTGACGGTGCATCTGCCGCTTACACCCGAAACCCGTGGCATTATTGGCAAACATGAACTTTCTCTGCTGAAGCCCACAGCCATACTCGTCAATACTTGTCGAGGTCCCATTGTGGACGAAGTTGCCTTGACGGAAGTACTGAGTGAACGGTGCATCCTCGGAGCTGCCCTTGATGTCTTGGAGCAAGAACCACCGTCCCCGGGCAATCCCCTTCTCAAGTTGGACAATGTGCTGCTTACGCCGCATGTCGCGGGTGTAACCTACAATACGTGGACGCGAAGGGGTGAATTTGTGTTCCAGAATCTTCAGCGGGTATGGGAAGGAGAGCCGCCGCTAGCAGTCGTGCGGGAAGGCTAATGATGGCAAGCGAATCCTACGATGTTTTCCTAACACTATCAGAGCACCAGCAGCTATCAGTTGGGCTAGCATCTAAAAGACACAAATCCATCATCAGGAGTTGATATGAGTACAAAAAATCCATATTTGCAAATGGATCAGCAGATAGTTGGTGACATCTATACATCACGGGAGGTGATGGATAACCTCACCGTGTTATGCGATGACTTCGGATCACGGTTCGCAGGGACGCCAGACGAGCGCAGGGCTGCAGATTTCATCTGCGAGACTTTTGACCGTTACGGCCTCAAAGACGCTCGATTGGAGTCCTATTCCTACGCAGGATGGTCACGCGGACCGGCAACGTTGGAAATCGTCGAGCCGATCCAAAGGTCACTTCACTGCATCTCACTGCCCTACTGTCCTACTGGCGACACCACGGCAGAATTGATCTCTGCCGGTTATGGCAGTCCTGCCGAGTACGAGGACTTGGGTGATGAGACGCAAGGCAGAATCGTGATGGCGGGCAGCGCATCTCCCCCTGACTTGGGACGATGGGTGCATCGCAAGGAAAAATATGAACGCTCCGTCTTGGGCGGTGCCAACGCCTTTATTTTTATCAGCGAGAGCCCCGGCGTCGGGCCCGAAACAGGGAGTCTGCAAAATGACCAACCTGCCCCTATTCCGGGCATCTCAATATGCAAGGAGGATGGTGAATTTCTGGCGCGGTTGATGGAGCGGAAGGGCACAGTTAGACTACGTCTGAACACAACCGACGTCAACGAGCCCCGAACCTCGTGGAACGTCGTTGCCGATCTGCCGGGAAAGGAAAAACCCGATGAGATGGTAATTCTAGGTTGTCATTACGACGGTCATGACATCTCACAGGGAGCCGTGGATCCGGCGTCGGGTATGGTACTCGTCATCGAAGCCGCACGGGTGCTCGCCTCGTATGCCGGTGAACAACTCAAGCGAACGGTTCGATTCCTCGGCTTCGGCACCGAGGAGATTGGGTTAACCGGCGCATTTCGCTATGCGGATGCCCATGAGGGTGAACTAGATAGCGTCCGTTTCATGTATAATCTTGATGCAGCGGGCGGTTCGAGTCGAAAAGGTGTGGTGCTGCATCGTTGGCCAAACTTAGTACCGTTCTTCCAAGATGCCGCAAAAGAGCTTGCAGCTGACATCCCTGTCGGTCAGCATATGCATCCGTATTCCGATCACTTCCCCTTTGTCCTAAAAGGCGTTCCAACGGGGCACATGGGTGATCCCGACGCCCCGCCCTCGGGCAGAGGCTTCGGACACACGGCGTATGATACGCTGGACAAGGTGGAGTTGGAAAATCTGCGAAAAGGAAGTGCGGCGGCGGCACGACTGGCATTGCGAATCGCCAACGCTGATGACTTTCCTGCCCAACGCCGGAATGCTGAAGCCGTTCAGGCACTCATCGACACGGATCCGGGCTTGGAAGGATACCGTGTATCGCTGGAGTTGAGGAGGGAACCTCAACCATCGTAGAGAAAAAATTACCAGCAAAAATGGATTGCTCCGTGCTTTCCTGCTTCTGATTAGATTTTTTTGGGAATGAGGAATTACACACCTATCAGGGATGCCAAAAATTATATAGTTCGGGCCAATTGAGACAGAGACCAAGAATTGTCCAGATGCCAGTCACTGAAAATTCCCCTAGTATCAATCCGAGGAACAACGGAGCAAATTGCCTATATCGTATAATTCCCCCATATCGTAGAATAAACCACTTCAAGATCCAAGCCACCAGCAAACAGGTCCACAAAAAGCTCATCCCAAAACTTCCCCCCAGCGCATAGCCCATCGGATGGAGGGGCCACCAAACAAATCGTGCCCTCATGAACGCCAAAAAGGACGCGACCACAGCCCCTAACCCCATCAGAGCCATGTGAATATAATCCACTTCTGTCGGATTGCGTAACCAGTCTTGTAGGTAAAACCAGACCTCTGCTCCCCAGCGTGGATATGGCGTATTCTCAAGACCGTAGTGATAACTGAGGTGTAGTAGGAGCCAGAAAATTACTACGATTCCAAAAGCGCACGCTAACAGCATTGACCAGAAAGCTCGTTTGGGACTCATTCGACTTCTTGAGGCAATTTTAAACCCTTCCAATTGATGCGGCATGATGTGGCTCAGGTAGATACGACTAATATGCCAAAAGAACGGCATGGCGACAAGCGTCCGTTGCGACAAATTCGCAGTCCCGAACCCAGAGGTAATCATCTGAATCGGACCCCCAAAGTGGACATCGTGGAGTGGGAAGCCAAATTCAGCGCGAAGTCGAGTGATACATGTTGAGATGTAATAATAAAAAAGGACAAAGCCTATTGCCACGCCCATTGTCATGCCAGCCTTATAACAGAATAACATAAGAATGATCATCCCGCAGATCATTCCACACCATGCCGTTACATATGACATTGGGGCATCATCCATCTCTCTCTCTACATTTCCGATAACAGTTTGCTGTCGGACGCGCACCATGTGTCGCGCTGCTCGCCAAATCGCAATCGCTAAAACAGCACAATATGCCCCAACCGATTCTTGCACAATATAGACATGCCGACCATAGCCCGGATATGTGTGCCAACCCGCGAAAGCACCCACAACCCGCATCGCTTGCCAATAAAGATAGAAGAACCAACACGAAAACAGGACATCAAGCGGCATGAAGAAACTTAATCCAATAATCGAGGGGATAAATGAGACTCGCGTTGCCCAGAGCGCGTTCCACGGTTCCTCTGTAAAGATGTAGCCGATATGTCTAAATTGGACAAATGTTAATCCCGGGAAACTCGGATACAAAAAATGGAGTCCATTTACGATATTAATCCCCGCAGCAATAGCAAATCCAATCCACATCATTCGGCTATACCCACCCGACTGGACCAACGTCAGCGGAATCTCAGCGATCGGATAAGCGAGTTTCTCGTGTTCAATCCACTGCCTGCGGATGATAATATTAATGCACAGCATGACAAAAACGAGGACAAGGGTAAAAAATGACCACCAAAGCAGTGGAGGTAGCCACGCTGCCAAATGGCGTGCTGTATATAAGTTGGCTTCGCCGCGATAATACCCTATCAGAACGGACGGTTCGTTAACAATAAGCCATTGGGGAAGGTCTTTGTGGAACAGTTGTCGCCAGTCATTTTCTGGCGTTGCTCCCCAAAAGGGATAGGTGATGACGTGGGGTATGACTGTCAGCTGGGCGGTATAGGAGCAGAGTGATGACACCATGTTGACCATGATATAAATGGTCAATAGCTCCCTGTTGTCAAAGGCGAGTTTCGGCGTAAATCGGCGCAGCAGTCGATTCAATAAAAAGAGCATCCAGAGCGTAAAGACCGCATTAAAGAACAAAGAAAAAAACGTCGCGCCAAAAGCTCTCCGGAGGCTCTCCATCTGTATGAGCCAATAACAATTCATGACGATGAGCACACACCCAACCATCCATGTCCGTGCAATGGATTGCATTTTCACAGCCCTCGTATATTTACGTGAGTTTGATAAGGATGTTGACGGTGCTTGGTGTCATGTGGTTAGAAGCGGCAGATGCCACTACACCATGGCTCTAAGCCCTGAACCTTTCAAGGCTCGAATGCCTCAAGTCTTATTGCTTAACATTTCAGAGCGGTTTGCCCCGAAGCGCTTCGCGGCACTGGGTGACGCCGTTGCCTGTAACATTATAGGCGAAGGTATTCATTCGTCGAGCTTGGGTTGACGTGTTGGCAGCGGAACCGTGAATGATTAGTGCGTTAAAAAAAACGCCAGCCCCTGGCGCCATCTCTACTGGGACAGCATCATCACGTTCATGGTAGTGTCCCGGCAGAAATAGGCGAAACTTCTCCTGTCCCCGTTCGTGTTCCTGTAGCCCCCATTTATGGCTGCCAGGGACGAATTGGATGCATCCATTCTCCTGTGTTGTTGCGTCAATTGCGAGTTGGCAGTTTACCATCAG
>JAGWBT010000060.1:0-16352 GCA_021295755.1 Candidatus Poribacteria bacterium | reverse complement strand
TCTTTGGGGAGTAGTTTGCTGTGAAAAAGTGAGATGTCGGGACCAATCAATTGCTCGATAATATCCAGCATTGCGCCCGAACGCAAGATTTTATTCAAGGTTGGACTGACCAGTTCACTCTGCATCAGTTGTTTAATCCGTGGCGGCATGTTTGGGTCATCGAATTCCTCCCACGCTACTTCGACGCCCTCAATCGATTGTTTTGCCATCCGACTGTGGATGTTATGGATCTCCGCTTGAACCTTTTCGATTTCCTCAGGCGAGACAAGTCCTTGCCTCAGCACATAACCGTTCTCGTCGTAAAATTGCTTTTCGTCAGGTGTAAGCATAAGCGTCATTTCTCCTTGGTCTGAATTCTCAGCAAGATAGGTATTCTAACCTTCCGATTTATCGGAGGAGGTTGCCTGACTGTACTAATGAACTAATGAACCAATGAACAAATGGCTTTCACGTTTCACTCTTTTTTTGTTTTGCAGTCCGGTAGTCCGCATTGATGCTAATATAATCGTGGGAATAGTCACACGTCCACATGGTGACGGTTGCATCGCCGGCATTCAGATCAACCGTAATGGTCACGGTATCCTTGGAAAAGAGTGCCGTTGCTTTATCCTCATCAAATCCGGCGTCCATTCCATCCTTGACCAGTTGATAGTCACCGAGCCAAACATCTACCTGATACGGGTCAAATTCCGCGCCCGATTTTCCAGCCGCCATCATGATACGTCCCCAATTTGCGTCTGAGCCGAAAACAGCAGTCTTCACGAGCGGCGATTCGGCGATTGAACGGGCTGCCATCTCCCCTTCCGTTTCGTTCTTCCCACCTTTAACGACTACCTCAACCAACTTCGTTGCGCCTTCTCCATCACGGGCGATTTTCTTCGCTAACTCAATGCAGGCAGAGTCTAGTACTTCACAGAATGCCTCGTAGTCGCCATTAGTTGTGTCAGTGATTTCTGCATTCCCTGCGGTGCCTGTTGCCAAGATTAGCACCGTATCGTTTGTACTGCTATCCGTATCAATCGTCATCCGATTGAAAGACTTCGCAGCGGACTCACGTAACGCCTGCTGTAGCGGCTCACTGGCGATGTTCACATCTGTCGCCAGAAAAGCGAGCATCGTGGCAAGATTCGGAGCAATCATCCCTGCCCCTTTCGTCATGCCACCAATCCGAGCGATTTTTCCCCCAATTTCAAACTCCACAGCAATCTCTTTGGGGACGGTATCTGTTGTCATGATTGCAAGGGCAGCGTCATGCCCTCCATCTGGGTCCAGCGCCGGAGCAGCGAGACGGATACCGTTACTGATTTTATCCATCGGTAACTGCTGCCCGATGACTCCCGTTGAAGCCACCAATACGAGACTTGGATCGATGCCGAGTGCTTCCCCCACCAACGAGGCCATCTGTCGTGCGTTCTTCATGCCGACCTCGCCCGTACATGCGTTAGCGTTCTTGCTGTTGATGACAATCGCTTGACCTGTATTGTCACTGAGATTTTCACGGCACACCAAAACCACCGGGGCACACACACGATTTTTCGTGAATACCCCCGCTGCAACCGCCGGCGCGTCCGCTGCTATCAAGGCGACATCCTTTTCGTTATCCGGCTTCAGTCCAGCGTGGACGCCGGTCGCCTTCAACCCCGGTACTGCTGTTATTCCGCCATCAATCTGTTTCATCACCGTTCTCCATTGGATAGATATTTGATTTCCCTCTCTGCTCCTCTTGCTCCCTGAATTAGTGCGTCAATTATAGCGAGTTGCGGGAGAATTGTCAATTGTCAATTCTCAGAGATTTTCTACGAATCAAGAATAAAGCAATTGACGGTAAGTTCTATTTTCAATTGTTCACGAATGACTTTGATGGTATAATGCAGTTAAGATATACAAACCACTAATCGAGTCCGCCTAAATGAGCAGATCAGAAATGAACCTATTCAAAAAATACAAACCGGATAAAGGATATACCCGACTTATTGAGAGCGGTGAAATGGGAATAACAGGGCTTGATTTTGGTATCCTCAATCTCGGCATCGGTGAATCTTTCTTTGAAGACACCGGGGATAACGAGGTTATGCTGGTGGTACTCGGAGGTCAGTGCGAATTGCTTGTTGGGCATAACGGGAATAAAGCCCACGGACTCATTGGGGACCGTGCAGATGTCTTTGAAGGCGAGGCGTATCGAGTATCTATCCCTTATCGGACAACCTACGAAATTCTTGCGCACGATGATCCTGTAGAGGTCGCAGTTTGTAAAGCACCTTCATTTCTTGAAACAGCAGCTGTCATCCTTGAACCGGGCGACGATTTCAACCGTGGTGAGCATGCGTTAATTGTCAGTGAAACACCTGCTCACTCAATCTCTGGTGAAGCGATCTGTTTCTATCGTCTCACACCCGTGGAAGGACACGCCTCTCAACGCATCTATCGCGAGGGACATTCGTTTGAACAATCCGTGAATGTTCATCACAATAACGTGCTCGCACTGCCCAAAGGCTACCACGCCGAACTTGCAGAGGTGGAAGTTCAGTTGTATTGCCTTCGGATTTCTGGCTCGTAATCCATAAAAGGGAGATGAAAAATCATGGAGATCACCAAGGCACAGGTGGATCATTTTCACGCGCACGGATTCTTTTTTGTGCCCAATCCTTTTGGCGAGGAACGAATGCGCGAAATTGATCAAATTGTTGTGGAGAGCGAGGAAAAGTGGACGAACACAGATTGGCCCAGTGGACTCAACAAACTTGCCTGTCAATTTCTTACGGTAGGAGAGCCAATCCTCCAGATAGTGGAGCAACCACAACTCGTCGAGATGGCTGAGCGTTTGCTAAACTGTGAGCAGGTGCATGTAGGAGCCTGCGGATTGGGAGATGCACTGACGGCTATCTCGGAGCGTCAAGGTCTATACCGCCAAGTCTATTGGCACGCCGATGGCGGTCCCGATGTCAAACAGGTTTCGTTCCGGACGGGTCTAGACCGACATGATCCGACGAATGCACCACTGCGCATCTTGCCGGGAAGCCATCTGAGAGCGAAGGAGGAAATCTGGGAAGAACTGTTACAGTTGGAGATCGCTACAGGGCAGCACGATCTTGCGCCGAAGGAACTTTATGCGAAGCACCCTACCGAGGTTGAGGTGCTCCTCGATCCGCGCTGGACATTGGTTTGGACACCGAGCTGCTGGCACGCAACAGGTGTCAAGACAGCTGCCGGACCTCGCCGGGCGATGGGTTGGAACTACTTTCCCGCCGGCGGCAGAAAGCGTGATGTAGAGGCGTTGAAGTACATTTTTTCCGAAGAATGGAAAGATTGGAGTGACGAACGAAAGCAGCTTTGGGGATTGCTAGACTGAAACTAGTTGACGCCAGAATAGCACGGACTTAAGGGTTTTCTTGTGAGAGAAAAGTGCTGAAAACCAATCGTCACTACGATTCGTTGAAGAGATAAAACTCAGGAGAGGTCTCGGACTGCTGGGGCTCTGTTATTATCCTATCACCCTAGAACTTCAATGCCCATTACTTTTCTGCCACATATATCCTCTGCGTCTCTATGTCTCGGTGGTTCAATTAGGACAGATGTCTAGCTTGTGGCATAGGCGATGGTAAATCGTGGAACAGATGTTTTAAAATAGCGTCAACAACCATCTCATGGGCTCGGACAACAATCAGATCCATATGTTGGCTATGAGCAAACATCTCTTGCGCGTGATGTTTCAGAGATGACATTGTTGGCAGATCGGAACGACAAATCTCGGTGAGAAAAACGTGAGCGGATGGCCGGGAGTGGCGGACACGTTGGCGTAGCTCTGCAAATTTGGGTGTGTGTGCCCACGCTTGGCGAATTTGCTCACTGATAGCTTCAATTGGGAAGCTTGTCGCCAACTGTCGGGCGACTCGTTCGATGACGTTTCGTGGCATTCCACGTATCCCTTGAATTACGGTGGCAGGTGGGGCGCGAAGGTCCCAAACAATTCTAAAGAATGCCAAGAACTTCAAAACGTAATATGTGAAATCGATCTGCCACCAATGGAACCCTTGTCGGGTTGAACCCTGAAAGTAGTGGTGGTTGTTGTGCCACCCTTCACCAAAGGTGATGAGTGCCAGAAACCAGTTGTTGCGCGAGTCCTCCCCGGTGACGTAAGACCGTTTGCCGATAAGGTGAGCCAGCGAGTTAATCGCAAATGTGCAGTGAAAGAGGAGCATCGTACTGATGAAGAAACCGACCACCAGTCCAGACCAACCGGAAACCAACCACACCCCGACTCCCAACAGCACTGGTGGTACGTGTTTGTACTTGTTGAGCCAAACGAGCTCAGGAAATTTCATAAAATCTTTTATCAGGTCATAATCCGCTTGGCGTTTGGTTGCCGAAAAAATCCAACCGAAGTGGGCAAACCAGAAACCGCTTTGAAGTGGCGAGTGTACGTCTTGTGGGGTATCGGAGTATTTATGATGTTTGCGATGGTGGGCTGCCCACCAAAGCGTGCCCTGTTGCCCCGACGACTGTCCAACGAACGCGAGCAAGAATTGGAAGACACGGCTGGTTTTGAAGGAACGATGTGAAAAATATCGATGATAGCCACCCGTAATGGCAAACATGCGGATAGCGTACAATACGCCACAAAGTATAAGGTCTGAAGCCTGAAAACCGGTCCAGATGACCGCAAAACAGGCAAGATGAACCAGTGCGAAGGGGATGACTGCGGGATAAATGATATCAGCCTCATCGGCGTGACGCGCAGTTTCAGGGAAAGACACTTGCAGTTATATTCCTTTCTTTGTCTGTTGTGAATAGATACATTGCCGCCATTCTGGGCTATTAAGGATGGCGAGGGTCAGCATCGCCCGAGTGTGTCTAAGTAACGTGTGCATCTTAAGCGGTCTCTTGATTAGCGAGAACAAATTCCGCATAGAATTTTTATCAAGGCGAGCGGCGGCGCGGGATATTCCTACCTTTAGTGGGGCGAATATGGTTTCGCTTGTGGTGCGATAGTGCCTTTCGTAGCGGCTTTGAACGGTTTTTCTGGAACTGGCTTTCCGGTACGAAACTACCGTAATCAAAATCAGGTAACCGCCGCCGTTCAATTCGTGTCCCCAGCAGTTTTTCAATGTCTCGTATCATCTGCTCATCCGCTCGGCCGGCAAGCGTGAATGCTTCACCAGACCGGTGAGCGCGACCCGTGCGACCAATCCGGTGAGTGTAGGCATCGACAGTATTGGGGATATCGAAATTGATCACGTGCGATATTTCCGACACGTCTATGCCGCGCGCAGCAACGTCCGTGGCGACAAGAATGTCGTATTTCCCATCGCGAAAGCCATTGATCGCTTTCTGCCGCTGACTCTGCGACATGTTACCTTGCAGTGCTGCTACGTGATAACCACCCTTTGCCATGTCGCGTGCCAGATTACGGGCGCGATACTTGGTGCGGGTAAAGATCAAGACCCGGCCCGTGGGTGTCTGTTCCAACATTGCCAGCAGAAGATCTTTCTTGAGGCTATCGGGCACCGGATAGAGCGCGTGTGAAACGGTCTCCACCGGAGCAATCTTACCGATTTGAACTACGACCGGATCTTTGAGAATATTATCTGCCAGTTCGCGGCTATCTTCTGGCATTGTGGCTGAAAAGAAAAGCGTCTGGCGTTGGGATGGCAGTAGCTTGAGGATGCGGCGAATATCGGGGAGAAAGCCCATATCGCACATGCGATCCGCTTCGTCCAACACCAGCACTTCAACGCCCGATAGATCGATATCGCCATCGTAAACGAGGTCAAGCAGGCGACCAGGACAAGCAATAACAATTTCTGCGCCACTCCGTAGCCGCGAGACTTGAGAAACTTTGCTCACACCGCCATAAATGGATACGCTGCTCACATCGGTATTTTTGCCAAGATCAAGACCCATCTGGTAAATCTGTTCAGCGAGTTCGCGTGTGGGCGCAATAATGAGGGCACGCACGCGACGGAACGGGCCCTTGGTTAACCGTTGTAAAATAGGCAGCATGAAGGCTGCGGTTTTACCCGTGCCGGTATGGGCTAAACCCATCACATCATGCCCTTCGAGCACCATGGGGATAGCTTGCTGCTGAATCGGGGTAGGCGTAGTGTAGTTGACTGCTTTAATGCGGGCGGCAATGCGCCGGTCAAAAGAAAATTGTTCAAAATTCACTGGAAGTACTCCTTGAGTCTGTTGAGCCAAGTCGTACTCTCAGCTCGATGATGTTTTGCTAATTGCTTTGCTAATTATGCCGCCAATCAATTGTTGGTACAAACAGGACCTGTTGGCTGACGTTGAACTAACGATATCACGACTGATCTGCCATTTTTAACAGCGATTAGGGCTTCAGAAGTGCCAATCTTTGCTAATACTTTAACCATATTGGTAAGAGAATTACAGTTGAGGTTCATATAAAAAGAGAGTGTAAAGCGCGAAAATAAACCGAGTTTTTTCTTCAAAACTCGGTTTCTGTTGCACCATTTCTTTACATGAGCCACAGTTGATATATCCGTTTCGCTGCACGGATTTTATACTTTTCATTGAACCGCCGTCAAGACGACTTAAAGCAATTCTTTGAGAGATTGTGAATGATGCGTTTGGCGGAGTTTGCGAAGGACTTCCTCTGACGCCTTCGGATTTATCCTGACTTCAATCATTCAGGTATATCTTTCTCCTTGACATCAAACGGATCATCTAGGTTTTCCGGGTCTGAATCCAGTTGATTGTACTCAATTTTTCCCTCAATGAGTTCTTCGATGGCTTCTGACGCCGGTTTCCGGGGTGAAATCGCAGTAAAGAAGGAAGCCTCCTTTTTATTCAGTTCGCGCGCACGTAGACCGGCAATATGAATCGCTAGGTATTTGTTACCAACAATCTTAACGACATCTTCAAGATAAACAACTGACATTTTGATCTCCGTATTCTGGATTTACTTTGAATCATCTTGAACTGGATTGGCAGGGGGATCTTCGGTGACCTCGGAGATTTCCCCGCTGACAAGCGTTGGCGCGGCATCAAGGTTTTTCACCTCCATCATCGAAGCGATTCTTTGAAGGGATGAAAGTAATGATGTTTGTTCCCAATGCTCAAGTTTCTCAAATTCCCTCACGAAACGGTCGTGGAGTAGTGATGGGGCATTCGCAAGTGCCCTTTCGCCCAAATCGGTGAGTTTTACGAGAACACTGCGTTTATCCTCATCGGCGCGTCTTCGCTCTATCAAGCCGCGCTTTGAAAGCCGGTTGAGTATTCCGGTGACCGTTGCATTGCTAAGGCTGACGTTTTCGGCCAATTGGCCTGCTGTTATCTTCCCTGATCGTGAAATTTCACCTAGGACGATAAGTTGAGGTGCTGTCAACCCGTGGTAGCGTGCAAGATGACTCGAATAGAGATCGATTGCCCGCATGATACATCTGAGTGCCATAAGCACTTCATCCCGTATATCTTTTTGATCTAGAGCCATTGTAAGTCCTTCCTATAAAGAAAGAATATGCAACGAAATTATACGGAGTAAAGGTCTTGTTGTTTGTTTAGTATGCTAAATAATAACATGCGAAAACTTGTAAGTCAAGACGAAACAGTGATACTATGAAACATCAGTTCAATATAGGGAACGAGGAGACACGGAACGGGAAAGAATTACAAATCGCAAATTGAGAAATCCAGCCCTATCTTCTCGTTGGGACTTCCCTTATTGGAGCTGATCTTGTGCCTGTCCTTCCGTCCCTGTGTCTTTGTGGTTAATTGCAGGGATTTGGTATACTTGCGCCGAATTCATGTTACAAAGCTCGAATTGTTGAGGCAATGTTACAGCGGGAGATATTAAAAGGCGTTTAAGTAAATAAAAAAATTAGTGTGCAAAATACTTATTGTTCATAGAAGTCGCTTCAGCGACTCAGGCGAGTTTTAGGCATGTGATTTTGGCTAGACCCTGAAATGCCTGCAATAGAGTTTAGGCACTCGATAAAGATTGCTTCACAGTTGAACGTCCACGTGAAGTGCCGGATGGTAGGATTGACAAGAAAACGGGTCCAAGCATTTCCAATCAATACAGAGGTGATTCAGGAGCGTTATCAAGACTTAGGGGCAACTGCACCTTGAACCATTAGAACGGAATGTAAAGCAGTAGGGATATCCTGTCAGTTAAATTCAGAAACAGTCTAGTGAAAAAGGGCATTAGGGATTCGTATGCGGAAGGAAATTGAGGAACTGAGGCGCAGGACTGAAGAATGATGACTCGTTTGAAGGCTTACGGTGGAAATCACGGCGAACAGATCAGGTCAACGAAATCCTTAAGCCCATGCCATTCGGGTAACACCATGAAGTTTTCTGTTAACGGCTAACTAGCAACAAGCCCAATGCTTTAGCGTTAGGTCTGGCACGGTAATTTTGTATGCTTCTTTCTACAAACTATGGTATAATTGAGGTGTCTTTCGGTGGGGGAATATGCCCCCTATTGCCCGATAGGGTTTCCCACCTTCCAGTGATATGGAAAAGGATAAACACAAAGACACTCCCATGTTAAAAACGCACAAGATAGCACTAAATCCCAATAACGTTCAAGCACAGAGCAACAGCTATTGGTCAGTCTATCATAAGAATCCCAAGCATTTATGCTTGGGAGCAGTCAAATAACTCAAGTGAGGAAGAAGAAATGCTATGAATACCAATCCTATTGTCATCGGCATGATCGGTGCTGGCTTTTCCGCGACGTTCCACGTTCACAACTATCGGCTTGTTCCCGGCTTGGACGTTCAGATCAAGGGGGTCACTGCGAGGAGCCAAGAGAGTGCTACCGCCTTCGCCCAAGAACACAATCTAGAAACAGTTTATCCTACAGCGGAAGCCCTGTTTGCGGACGAGGAAATAACTGTCGTCGATCTCTGCGTTCCCAATTACCTCCACTATCCGCTAACCGTTCAAGCCGCCAAAGCCGGCAAACACATCATCTGTGAAAAACCCTTGACAGGCTATTTTGGGGCTGGTGGGGAGACACTTGTGGGACGCGAGACCTCCCGGCGCAAGATGTTTGAAGCAGCACTAAAGGCAGCCGACGAAATGGTGGACACTGTTAAACGTAACGGCGTGACGTTCTGCTATGGGGAGAACTGGGTGCACGCGCCAAGCGTACAGAAGGCAAACGACATCCTCGCACAGAGCGACAACACCATCCTCCGCATCATTGCCGAAGAGTCACACAGCGGATCGCATTCCGATTACGCAAAGGAGTGGCGATACTCCGGGGGCGGTGCGCTTTACAACAAGGGCTGCCATCCCGTCGGCGCAACACTCTATCTGAAATACAACGAAGGGCAGCGGAAATATGGGAAACCCATCAAACCGAAAAGCGTTGTCGCAGAGGTCGCAAACCTGACCCATATTGAAAGTTTCGTCAATGAGGATGAGAAATGGATCAGAGAAGGTTGGAAGGATTGCGAGGATTGGGGATCGATGATCATTACGTTCGACGACGATACCATCGCCCAGATCACTGCTTCAGATATTGTGCTTGGCGGCATCCAAAACGTCATGACTGTCTATTCAAGCAAAGCTGTAGTGCAGTGTAACATCAACCCTAACACGGGGATGTTGACATACACACCGAGCGATCACGTTTTGGGTGATACCTATATTCGGGAGAAGGTGGAGACCCGCGCCGGTTGGCAACTGACCAATCCCGATGAGGATTGGATGAACGGTTTCCCGCATGAACTTACAGACTTCTGTCAAGCGATCGCTGACGGACGACCGCCCAAAAGCACGGTAGAGTTGGGGCGGGACATTCTCGCTGTGTGCTATGGGGCTTATATTGCGGCGGAAACTGGTAAGCGTGTTGACCTTTCCGAATGGATGTGAAAGATTCGTAGGGACTGAACAGATGTCCGACGCTATCTGTTTAACTAACCTAATAAGAAACAATCAACATTCATGCTAAGAAATCGTGCAGCAACAATCGTAGGGGCGGGGTCCCCGCCCAAAGGCTGTAGGGGCAACCCTTGTGGTTGCCCGTCTTTTATCTTTTTAATTTGCGTAGATTCGCGTTAATTCGTGGATGCTTTGCTTTCTTTTTATATGAATCACAATCAATAACTTATGAGGATCTATTCCATGAAATATATCGTAAAAACCAACGAGATGCCATGGCAGCCAAAGTTCTTTCCCGGTGAAGATAAACAGTATGGCGACTTCAAGCCACTATGGGAAGAACACGGCACCGAACAGTTTGAAGTCCGGCTGACGCGGATTCCGGCTGGCGGGACAAATACGAAATACCACACCCATACAAAAGAGGAAGAGTGGTTCTATGTGCTAAGCGGTTCATGCCACATTCATATTGAAGGGGAATGGTATCCCATCGAACAAGGTGATTCTGTTTTTAAGCCGACTGGCGCGTATCACATCTTTAGAAATTTTGGGACAGAACCGTGTGAACTGATCATGCTGGGGACCAATGTGGAAGGCAACGAGGTGCATCGCTTGCCGGAACCGGAACCACCGGAAACGAGATAAATAAGGGATAATTAGATTCTCACTCCTAAGTGCCGGTGTCTTCCTTGAAGCGAAATGCAGCTGCTTTGGTAAATGCCGTGGAGGTAATAGTCGGGCACAATCGTTTTTCAATGTGCTCGACTATCAGATCCGTTCCGCGAAAGTGATTAAACTCAGGTGATACAGATTGAAAGAATGAATCTGTCAAGTCGCGGCATAGCACGACATTTTTTCCGTGGTAGACCATTTGTCTTAGCCCAAATGGCCGTCCAGAGACGCAGATATTGGTGTGAACGCCCATCAGAATTACATTGTTGATGCTGCGTACCTCCATCAGGTTGTAAACCTCTTGACCGTCGTCGCTGATTACATCTTCGGAGGCAATCTCAATCGTCTCGATTTGCCGGGTCCAAGGTACTTTTCCACCCTTCCACTGTCGAGTCCCTTTGTCATCCGCAACCCAACCGGGACACGGCTGGATGCAACCGCACCCACCGTTCCGTATGAAAGGCAGCGGCTCTCCTTCACGTTCAGGATCCCAATAGTTCCACTTGATTTCAACCGGTGATTCGGTAAGCGGTGCCTCTATGGCTCGCTGACGTTGCGGCGTGTCATCATAAAACGGCATCGTGCCGCTCGGCGCATGGATGATGAACACACCGGTCTCCCGTGCTGCAGATACCATTCGATTCATGGTGGGCACCATCTCCGCAACACGTTGGGCAGCGGCTTTGCACGTATGGTCATCCCACATGTCACAGATAATGATTGCCGTCTGTTGTCGATTCCAGCGGACGGTTTGAACGCGCTCCTGATCCTCGCACCTGCTGCGCTGTTCCAGCAAGAGGCTTTCCTGATTCTGACTTGTCATTGTTTTTTGCCTACCAATTGTGATTGACGTAAGGGGAGGGAAGAATAGAAGGAATCCAATACTGCCATTCTTCCTCCAAAATGGAAAGTCTGTTTCCGAGAGTTGTTACGATGCAGGACTACTCTTCAAACGCAGAATCAAACGCACGGGCGGATGGCTCAAAGTCGTAGCCTTTGACTTTGGCACAGGCTTCGCGTGCCCCGTGCTCCCGGTCCATGCCGCTGTCCTCCCATTCAATAGAGAGGGGTCCATCATATTCAATGTTATTGAGTGCACGGATGATTTCTTCAAACTCAATATTGCCGCGACCGATTGACCGAAAATCCCAATACCGTCGAGCATCGCCGAAATCCAGGTGTCCACCAAAGACACCGGAGAGGCGCGGCGTTGGCGACCACCACACATCCTTCATGTGAGCGTGGTAGATGCGGTTGCTGAACCGCTCGATAAATGCGACGTAATCAACGCCTTGATAACCAAGATGGCTTGGATCGTAGTTGAACCCGAACGTTTCACGTCCATTGACCGCTTCAATGGCGCGTTCTGAACTCACGATATCGAAGGCAATCTCGGTCGGATGGACTTCAAGCCCGAACTTAATCCCGACCTCGTCAAAAACATCGAAGATCGGATTCCAGCGGTTGGCGAAGTCCTCAAAGCCGGCATCAATTTGGGCAGGATCGTTAGGCGGAAAAGAATAGAGCAGATGCCAAATGCTGCTGCCCGTAAATCCATTGACGACACTCACGCCGAGTTTTGCTGCGGCGCGTGCAGTCTTTTTCATCTCTTCGGCAGCACGTCCACGAACCCCTTCGGGATCGCCATCGCCCCAGATATCGGGCGCCAGGATAGCTTCGTGGCGGCTATCAATATTATCGCAAACCGCCTGCCCGACAAGGTGGTTACTAATCGACCAGACCTTTAGTCCGTATTTTGCTAAGAGGTCATGTCGTCCTTGGCAATAGCCATCATCTTCGAGGGCTTTATCGACTTCAAAGTGATCTCCCCAACATGCCAATTCCAATCCATCATATCCCCAATCACTGGCTTTTTGTGCTAGCTCTTCGAGTGTTAAATCTGCCCACTGTCCCGTAAATAGTGTTACAGGTCTTGCCATCTTATTCCTCCTTAGTATTAGGTTGTAAAAAGCAAGGGGCTGGTCAGAGATCTGCCAACCCCAAAGGATGATAGGTATTGCATTTCACTTTATGCCGGTGGTGTATAGCTTGCGTCCACCCAGCCCCGTTGGTTCCCGCTTTCCACTGCCTTGTGGATAAAGTGAACACCTCGCGCACCATCCTGCACAGTTGGAAAATCTGTATCGAATTCATCGGGTGCTTCGCTAGAGAGTTTTGCAGCAAGCGTGCGTGCAGTGTTGACATAAACGTTTGCAAACGCTTCTATGAACGCTTCTGGGTGTCCAAAGGGCAGTCGTGAATTGTGCGCTGCAACCGGAGCAACGTAGTCGTTACCGCGCTTATACACATGCTCAGGACCATCTGGAAAACGGACATAGAGATAATTCGGATTTTCCTGATGCCATTCGAGCGAAGCCGCCGTGCCATAGACGCGGATACGAAGATTGTTCTCTTCGCCAACAGAAATTTGCGAGGCGTACAGTACTCCCCGTGCACCACCTTTATAGTGGACGAGGATATTCCCATCGTCTTCGAGTTGTCTACCATCAACAAAGGTGGTCAGGTCCGCACAGATCTCTTCCAACTCTAAGCCGGTAATATAATGAGCGAGATTTTCTGCATGTGATCCAATATCCCCGATACAGGATGAAACCCCCGCTTGGCTTGGATCTGTCCGCCAAACTGCCTGCTTTGCACCTTCTCCCTCCAAAAACGTTGCGAGCCATCCCTGCGGATATTCGACAACAATTTTCCGAACCGATCCGAGCGTTCCCTGCGACACTAACTCACGGGCTTGCTTCACCATCGGATAGCCTGTGTAGTTATGCGTCAACGCAAAGACCGCATCGTGCTGCTTCACTAGTCCGCAGAGTGTTTCCGCATCTTCTAGCGTCGTTGTCATCGGTTTATCACAAACAACATGAAACCCTGCTTCGATGAATGTTTTAGCAACCCCAAAATGAACGTGGTTTGGCGTCACAATAGACACAAAGTCGATACGTTCCCCCTCTGGCAATGCACTCTCTTTTTCCGCCATCTCCTGATACGAATTGTATACGCGGTTAGGGTCAAGCAGCAATTCCGCACCCTGTTGCTGCGATTTTTCAGGTGATGCAGAAAACGCCCCGGCAATAAGTTCGATTTCCCCATCGAGTGCTGCAGCTTTTCGGTGAACCGCTCCTATGAATGCATCTGGACCGCCGCCAACCATTCCATAACGTATTTTTCTTCCAAGTGACATATTATTAACTCCTACGATTTTGAATGCTGAACCCGCCTTAAAATCCGCGGATTGCGAACACGGATTATAGCACGATTTACGGCTCTTGTCAATCTGGATCGCTGGGGAATTTGCAACCAAGTTCTTGCGCTGTGAGGTCGAAAGATGGTAAACTTGCTGCAATATTATCCATATCGGAATTACGCACTTCATACGAAATCTGGCAAACCGTGAAAGGAGAATTAAGATGGCATTACGCGTGGCAGTTATCGGGATGCGAGGGATTGGGAACACACACGCTAACGTCTATCATGAACACGCAGAGACATCATTGGTCGCTGTGTGTGATATGGTCAAGGAGCGTGCGGACGAATCGGCGCAACGACTTGGAATCAAGGCATATTACAGCGTTCCATCGCTCTTGGAAAATGAGGGGCTCGATGCCGTCAGCGTTGCGACAGGGGGCTTTGAAAACGGTGGGGCTCATTTTGAGCCAACGATGCAGGCACTTGAGGCGGGACTGCATGTGCTGTGTGAAAAGCCGTTGTCCAACGATGTCGCTCGCGCACGGGAGATGGTCAACAAGGCAAAGGAGAAGAACGTCTGTTTGGGGACAAACCTCAATCACCGCTTCACGCCGTTAGCGTTGCAAGCGAAGGAATGGGTAACGGACGGCAAGCTAGGGGATTTGCTCTTCGTAAACATGGCGCTGTGGATCGAAAATCCGAATGAGACCTCCCCGTTCTTCCATCTTAGAGCATTGCACCCGCATTCACTCGACGTGATGATGTACTTCTGCGGTGAGGTCGAGAAGGTGCACGCGTTTGCAGTTCGTGCACCGGGACGGCAAAATTGGAGCAATGCTTCAATTAACCTCAAGTTTAAGAATGGGGTGGTTGGACACCTCAGCGGTAGTTATGATGCGGGACGGCTAAATGAGCGGTGTGAGGTTGCGGGAACGAATGGACAGTTTGTTCTTGATGGAGTATTTGAGAAACTGACTTTCTACCCCCGACAGAGTGACGAGGTCGAGGAGTATTTCAACCCGCCACCGGGAGCGGAGGGACACATGGACTCATTCGCGGATACGTTCTCAACACGAATTAGCGCGTGGGTTCAACAGCTTGTGGATGGGGTTTCGCCCGATGAGATTGATGCCTCTGGTGCCGCGGGGCTTGCAGCGCAGGAAATCATTGAGGCGGCGATTAAATCGTTCCAGACCGATACGGTCGTAACTCTATAGCCACCGATTGGGCAGCCTTACCTAAACTGTAAATTCTAGTTTGCTTTCTTCTCCGTCACGCATCGCTGCATAGTGTTCCTCGAAGTTCAACATCTCGAACAGGCTCACACCTGCTGCCATCTGCTCTAGCATCAGATCTTCCTTCCGCTGAATTTCCTCCGCAATTGGAATCGCTGCTGCCAGTTCATCAATGGACCCTACAATAACCCCATCGTCGTCGCCGAAGATAATATCCCCCGGATTCACAATAACACCGCCGCAGGGGATCGGGATTTGCGTCTCAAAGATCTTATTGGTTGTCCCCGCCATCGGGTTGAAGGATCGCGCATAGTAAGGTACATCTAAGGTTCGGATCGTTTTGGTATCACGGCAGGGACCATCTATGACGATGCCTGCTAACCCTTTCCGCGCTGCTTCTGTTGGAAACAGTTCACCCGCCACCGCACGACGACTCCCCTGAGTATCAATCACAAGCACCTCCCCCGGCTCGGCATCCCGTAATCCTTTGATCACCGTGAGAAAATCTTCATGGCAGGTCACTGTGTGCGCCCGTCCGACAAGTTTGAGTTCGGTTCGGACAGGACGGATGGCGGGATCGATAACCCTTAACTCTGTAACCGTGGGGTCGGCAGCTCTCAATGCCTTATTACCGTCACATACGCAGGCGGTATCGAGTGCCAACAGACGCCGCTTAATCTCTTCAAAGTTCATTAAGATCTTCGCAGTGGGGATCCCCTTTTTGGGCTGGGGAGAAAACTGCGTCTCCTTTCTTTTTATTGTATCTACATGATCGGCTGCTGTTATTCTTCGTCACCTTTTTTGGTTCTATTTGAGCCTAATTTATGATATACTAAAATTAGTCGATAAATGAAAGAGATTGTGCCTACATTGACGTTTATGGCAGCCGGACTCCAATGACAACCGCTAAAGGAGGTACGAACAGTGTCAGTTAATCGTTTGCTTGATATCTTGGTGACGGTACCTTGCTATCGATTGTGGCAGCGGAAAACAAGCGGACAAATCTTGTACCATCTGCCCAGATCAAGACTCAACCCAAGACTCCACAAGGTATCTTTGGGACTTACCATCGTTTTTCTTACCGGTGCTATACTTGTCCCAATCTTGTTAGTGGTAAAGAACGGCTGGACATCTTTACCGCAGCTGTTTTTAATGCCAGGGTTAATATTTTTCCTGTTTGTTCTGCTCTCCATAGACCATTTTGCAATCACAGAAGCGGGCCTCTACTACCAAGGACGCTTTATAAAGTGGAAAGACCTGCACGCCTTCCAATGGAAAGAGGAAGGAGACTATAAATTCGGCTTGGGAGCAGAGGCGTATATACTCGGCTTAAATGTGCCAGGTGACAGCTTCCCACAGTGGCTTGAGGGATACAAATTTCAA
>JAGWBT010000059.1 GCA_021295755.1 Candidatus Poribacteria bacterium | reverse complement strand
TGTCCTTGTTGATAGCGCAATTACCGTTCCTAAAGGACGAAAGAATACTCGTCCTTTAGGGCGGGGAGTATGTCAAAATAATGAAACCGACATGAGGTGGGCCACAGGCTCGTCAACTGATTCAGTCATCAAAACGTAAATCAGAAACAGAAGATATGCTGTGGGTTGTTTCCTCATCAATCGTTGATCTGCACAGTATACGGCATTACCAAAAAGTTCCGGTGTTCCATGACGGCTTCCGCAAGCGTGGGCAGTTTCCAGTTCACCCGGGAATGGTTTAACCGAATTGTGTGCAAAGCCTCCAACCACTGTTCCCACACTCCTTGCTGCGGCAATCGAATGAGCTGCACTTTTTTTCGGGCTAGCCCCGCTTTTTTTCGGGCAATTGAGAGTGCGAGGTTTAATCCACCTAACTCGTCAACCAGTCCGATCTCCTTCGCCTGTTTACCTGTCCAGATTCGCCCCTTTCCGATTTCATTGACTGCTTCTTTTGTCATCCCACGACCGTCTGCTACCTTACCGATAAAGTCCTCATAAATCTCTTTAATCTGTGCCTGAATAATTTTGCGCTCTTCGGCAGGATAATCGCCGTAGTCCGAGTAAAAATCGGCGTGTTTCCCGCGTTTGAGAACTTCTTTGTGCAGTCCAATTTTGTCGTAAAGTCCCTTGAGGCTATATTTGCCGGAGACGACACCAATCGAGCCGGTGATGGTGCCCGGTTCGGCGACGATAACGTCCGCCGGCACAGCGATGTAGTATCCGCCAGATCCGGCGACATCACCCATGGAAACGACCAACGGCTTAACGTCTTTGAGCCGTATCAACTCACGCCAGATCGTGTCGGCAGCGACGACCAATCCTCCGACGCTATCAATACGTAACACGACTGCCTTGACTGATGAATCTTTACGCACATTTCGGATGGCACGCGTGATGGTGGTGGATCCCATTGTTTTGGTTCCCGTGAACGGATCCGTAAAACTGTCACCCGTCATCATCATCCCTTCTGCCTCAATAATTGCGATTTTTGGCAGAGGGACTTCCCAGTCATGTTCATATTCGATGATACCCAGATACTGGTTTGCCTTGACTAAACGGCAATCCTTTCCTGTGAGATCATTCGCTATGCTTCTGAGTTGATCACGATATGCCAGCTGATCGACAATACCGTGCGCTAACGCTTGTTTCGCTGTAAAGGGTCCCTGATCAATCAGGCGCTTTACATCATCTTGGGTCCAACTCCGCTTATCCGCAATCGACTGCGTCAACTGATCGTATAGATCATCAAGGATTGCGTTTTGTACTTCACGGTGTGCTTCCGACATCTCTTCCCGTGTGAAGGCGTCCGACGCCGATTTGTACTCGCCGATATGCTCCAGATCCGCCCGTATACCGAGTTTGTCGAGTACCCCTTTGTAGAACGCAATCTCTGAGCGCAATCCAATCAAACGCACTTCGCCGGACGGGTGCAGTACGATCCGATCGCAGACCGATGCAAGCAGATAATTACCTGTCGAACAGGTGGTCATATAGCCGACGACCTTCTTGCCGCTCTCCTTAAAGTCCAAGATGGCATCACGCATCTCCTGCAAGCGTCCGATACCGTAGCGACTGCCTCCGATCTTGACCAACGCCCCTACGATTTCTCGATCTCTTTTGGCAACTTTGAGAGTTTTTTCAATCTGACTCATTTGCACATCTAGGAACGCCCTGCGGCGTATGTGTCGGGTTGTATGAAGCGCTTGAGAAATGGACATATATCCCACGGTTCGTTGATACTCCTGATTTTCGTCGAAACGATTATAGATTCCCAGCCCAAACTGCCGGAAGTTGATCGCAAAGCGGATGTCAAAGCTGGTATCGTCGTTCACGCTGCCGCGCAATGTTATCCAACGCAAGGGGCGCACCTCAACGGCAAGGTTAAAATCCACTCCCTTGACCTTTTCGATTTTTCGGGCATCAACTGAGAGGGTTAGACGGGACGTACTGGGTCGAATTGCCACCCCGAAGTCGTAGGTTCTACCCAGTTTTTCTGCATGAAAACGGGGACGGTTCAGGTCTCGGGCAACGATGCCGGCTGATAGGTATCGTCGGCGCAACATCAAGCCCAATGACCATGATGTAAGTTTGTCGTAGTTGTCCTCCTCGGAATTCACCCAACTATAACCGGTTCCCCAATAAAGCGAAGGACCGATGTTGCTGCCACTAGAGAGGGTATATCGATTAAAATCAACCCCATCTTCGCCGGTGGCAAACTCCATCCCAAACCCCGCCTTTGCCGCCGAAATGAACAGGGCGTCATCAACCCCGAAATCGCTTTCGGCAGCACGCAGATAATGGAGATTAAACCCTCGTCCCCCAGCACCTAGACCGGCGGGATTAAAAAAAGTAGCGAGTGCGTCGTCGCTAATAGCAACAGAGTTAGAAGGCAGGGGTGCGCTGACTTTAGGTGAATCCGCAGTAGCGAGCTGGCAGTTAATCAGAACTGAAAGGATGGCGGCGAAAAATAGGTGTGTTTTATTCAAATCATTATTCCTTGTTAAACGAATACGCTTTCGGACTTAATCAGCTTCAGCCTTAAAAAGGGTTTAAGTACAGTGGGGTGCCACAACAGTGCAGTCGACTTCTCATATTGACCGAGAGTGTGGTTAATCCCCGCGGTTTAGGTGTTACCGTGTGCGAGAAATCCGCCGTCCACCGTCAGACAGGTGCCGTTGACGTAATCTCCCATTGGTGAACAGAGAAAAACTGCTGCCTGCGCGATGTCGTTTGGCACACCGATTCGACGACTCGGAATTGACGCCAAAGCGTCGCCGCCAACATCGCCTTGCGCTCGTTCATGTTCTTGCTCCGGGGGCAGCTCGCGGCTATCGATCCAACCCGGTGCAATCGCATTCGCTGTGATGCCGGTGCCTGCCAAATCGCGGGCGATGCTCATCATCAAGCGAATCACACCCGCCTTTGCAACACCGTAGGCGGTGTCTTCTTCCCAGACGCGCACAGAATGTATGGATGAGATGCTGACAATTCGCCCATCTGATTTTTGATCGATCATCTCTTTTGCAGCCCGTTGGCTGCACAGGAAGTACCCCTTCAAACTCACTGCCATCGTCCGATCCCAAACCTCCTCGCTGATCTCAAGAAACGGCGTATTCTCTGACCAGTAGGGATTATTTACCAAAATATCAATCCGGCCGTGTTCCGCGAGGAATTCGTCGAATAAGGTGTTCACCGAATCGCTGTTACTGATGTCTGCAACCGTAAACGTGCATCTGCGTCCGGTTTCACGGATAAGCGCAATCGTCCGATCTGCGGATCCGTCGTGTTCAATATCGTTGAGTCCAATATCGCAACCGTTCTGCGCTAAGGCGAGGGCGATTCCTCGCCCAATGCCGCGTCGCGAACCAGTAATGAGCGCTTTTTTACCTTCCAATAACATATTGAGTTCTCCCTGGGTTATTTCAGCAGGTTTTGAAGTGATAATGCAGCCGTGTTTGATGGTTCTGTTTGAAGTGCGCGTTCAACCGTCGATCTAGCAAGGTTTATTTGACCAAGGTAGTAGTAGCAGGCAGCCCTGAGCGCCTGGAGATCTGCGACAGACTGATAATCATGTCGAAAGAGGGTTCGATGGTCCCCTTGTAATGCGTTGTCAATGGCACGGAGCGCGATCTGAAAATCGGAGGCACTTTCACGGCGGAGAAATAGCGTATTGGCTAACCCAATCCACGCATCCGCGCTGGAGGTATCTGAGCGGATGGCAGCCTCAAATGCCCTTTGCGCCTTCGCCAGAACGTCTGGAGTCGCGCCGGGCGCATGTGCGATACTGAGGTGTGCCCAGCCCATGCCGTTGTGGGCGTCCGCCCGGGTTCCATCGAGTTCAATTACACGCTCAAAATGTAGAAGTGCAGCGGAAAAGTCCCCTTTATCGTAGGCTGCCCAGCCGTCCCTCTGTCTCTGCTCCACAACCGCGATATCAGTTTCGGGATCATCTGAACAGCCAAAGACCATCATACAGAGGGCTAAGGTTAGACCGATCCAATGAGTCGCTGGAGGACCGAAAATACAAAACGTGTAAAGTGAAACCGATTTTTTCATTCGTTCCTTCATCGTGGGCATGAATCTCCAATACCTACTAGGGGTAGAATAGCATTCCGCAGATTGAATTGTCAACCGCTTTTGTTGCGGTTCACCAATAACTCATCGGAGCAATATGGGGTTTTACAAATTTCAGTGACAAACAGACCGAGCTATGCTATCATTGCGTAAAGCTTAATTCCTCAACCATTCTGGGTGAGGGAGGCTCACTTAATCTATAGAAAGGTACCATCTTAATGATTCGGCGAACAAAAGATGATCGTCAAATTTGGTTGCAACTCCGCTTTATACTCTATTTTACGATCATTGCTTTTCCACTATTTGCTCAAACGTCAACGACCCTTCGTGGTTTTACTCGTGCGAATTCAATTGTACAAAAAAAATATGAAGAGGCGTTCAAGCAGCTTACCTCTTCCGAAATATGTCGGCGGGAATTGCGGTATTTAACAGAAGAACCTCACCTTGCCGGGACGGAGAATAGTTATAAAATTGCACAATATCTCCATGATAAGTATCAGGAATACGGATTGGACGCGCAGATCTACGAATACGAGGTCTATCTACCGTACCCAATCGAAGTTCGTGTCGAGATGATTGCACCGACGCATTATCTCGCAGTTGGAAAAGAGGAAAGCTGGGAGTGGGATAAGGATTCCTACGAAACGAATATTGTAGCAGGCTATAATGCTTATTCGCCGGACGGTGATGTGACCGCCGATCTAATTTATGTCAACCGAGGTTTGCCCGACGATTATCGGAAATTAGCAGAGATGGGGATTTCGGTGGAAGGCAAAATCGCTATCGCAAGGTATGGGGGTAGCTATCGAGGAGTCAAGGCGAAGATCGCAGGGGAACAGGGCGCCGTTGGTTTGATTATCTATTCGGATCCGGCAGACGATGGATACATGAAAGGCGACGTTTACCCACGTGGTCCCTGGCGATCGGCCGATGCGATTCAGCGAGGGACAGTGAAGTATATTTTTCAGCATGCCGGCGATCCACTGACACCGGGCTGGGCATCGACCAAGGATGCACATCGTATCCCAATTACAGAGGCGACGGATCTCCCGCAAATTCCTGTCGCGCCGTTGGCGTATCGGGATGCAGAACCGTTGCTCAGGGCCCTGGCAGGGCCAAACGTTCCTAGAGGCTGGCAGGGGGGGTTGCCTTTCGCATATCACATTGGGCCGGGACTCGCAAAAGTTCACCTTAAAGTTCGCAGTGAACATAAGAATCGCCCAATCTACAATGTGATTGCAAAACTGAAGGGGACAGAAAACCCGGATCAGTGGGTGATCCTCGGCAATCATCATGATGCTTGGGTTTACGGTGCTGCCGATCCGAGTAGTGGTACTGCTAGTCTTTTAGAGGTTGCACGTTGTCTGGGACAACTCGCAAAGGAAGGGCATCGCCCCAAACGTACCATTGTCTTTGCAAGTTGGGATGCGGAGGAGTTCGGCATCGTTGGATCCGCCGAGTGGGCGGAAGATTTGAAAACTGAACTTCAGCGGAAAGCGATTGCGTATTTGAATGTCGATATTGCGACAACAGGGATGGAGTTTTATGCGAGTGCCGTGCCCTCACTCAAGCTGCTAGTAAAGGAGGTCGCACAAACCGTTATGGATCCGCATACTCATCAAACAGTTTACGAAGCGTGGAGGCAACATCAAGAAAACCATGTCCCACGGGTCGGCAATCTCGGCAGCGGGTCAGACCACTCCCCCTTTATTGGACATCTGGGCATACCAGCCATCAGCATGGGATTTTACGGTCCCTACGGTGTCTACCACGCTATGCAGGACACCTTCTATTGGATGGAGCGTTTTGGCGACCCAACGTTTCGGTATCACGTGGCAATGACACAGATTTGGGGGATTATAGCGTTACGTCTTGCGGATGCAGATATTCTGCCATTCGACTACGCAGCGTACGCTGACGAGCTCCTAAGCCATCTAAAAGCCCTACAAAACGAAAATAAACATAGCACTATTACAAAGGATAGGCCGGAACGTCTCCGGGCATTACTCAGGGAGTGGGCAAGAATTGCGGAAGATCTTCACCGCACCCTTGCCACTCAACTGCAAAATGAGGAGTTGGTCGAAACTACAGCGATAAATCGCCGTTTACAGGACTTAGAGCAAATATTAACCTCAGAATCTGGATTGCCATTGCGTCCGTGGTTTAAGCATTTGGCTTATGCACCTGGGCTCAACAGTGGATATGCTGCAACCATTTTTCCGGGGATTCAGGACGCGCTTGAAATGAACAATGAAGAACAGGCATCAATCGAGGTAGATCGTCTGGCAGATGTGTTTCAACAGATGATTGAGGCGCTAAAGCAGATTGCTGATGTAAGCGATAACTTGTGATCTTTAAGCAGGGTCTAATCGTGAAAATACGCCCTCCTTATAATCGGTGAGAGTTTCATTGATTGCACGTTGGGCGATTCCAGCCAGTACAGGGTTGGTAGCCTGATAGTAAGGGAGGGCAATCAACCCGAAAGACAACGCCCAGCCACGACCTCGCGCCCAAGTTGTGTCATCAACCTGTAGCACCGCACGGAATATTGCCCTGTTCTCGGAAGACAGGAACACCCATGCAGCCATCACGTCACATGCTGGATCGCCCACGCCTAGTCCCCCAAAATCGATAACGCCAGTAAGCCTACCTTGTTGGACGAGCAGATTTCCAGCGTGCAGGTCTCCATGTACCCAGGTGGGTGCCCCGTTCCACGCTGGGGTTTCGATGGCTGCGTCCCACACTGCGGTCACTTCGTCAGTATCGATCACATCATGTAGGGCTGCGATTGCGTCGCGAGTCTGCTGATCTCGCATTGCTAGCGGGACGCCGCGGTAAAAGTTGTGTTGCCCCGGCGGTGGACCGCCGGTAGCCTCAACCCCCTGTAGTACAGTTATGAACTGAGCCAAATCAGTCGCTGCTTGGCGTGGATCAGTGATGGGCGCGGTAGTCGCGTCTTCACCTTCGAGCCACCGATAGACAGACCAATGCCACGGGTAGCCTTCGCTAGGTTTACCCTTCGCAAGTGGAACCGGGATGTTCAGCGGTAAAAGCGGAGCCAGTCTAGGAAGCCATTCCTGCTCCTTATCCACTTGCCCAACAGCCGAGGGGATGCGGGGTAGTCGCACGACCATGTCATGACCAAGCCGATAGAGCGCATTGCCTGTGCCGGCGGAATGGACCGGCTCAATGGGCAGATTCGCCCACTGCGGAAATTGTGTGATGAGCAACCGGGCGACCAGCGATACGTCGGTATCCACCTCGTCGATATGCATCTTGCTAGTGGACATGTGTACTTCACATAGTAGGCAAGTTGGTCGGTGAAATTTTTAACAGATCTAGAGCGTTCAATTCAATGTTTCCTTTTTGTCTTACGTACTTAAGCCTTAACTATAGAACGGCGCAATAGTGCTAATTAAGCCCTATTTTCTATATCTAACCCCTGCTCTAGGAAGAACTTCAAAAAATCACGCTGGCGGCGATCGAAAGTCATCTGAGTCGCGTAGAAATTAGAGATCTGGGCATGTTGAAGATAATAACCTTTGGTGCTAGTTTAGTAAGAAAGTCGTTTCCACATGGTTCAAGTTGAAAATCCCGATTTATCGGGAGTTCATTGGTTCATTAGTTGGTTGGTTCATTCATTCTTTTTACGTGCCCCCGTCGGATACACATGTCGCCCCGCTGGGGCTAAATGAACCGATGAATCAATGATTTTTACGTCTCACGCATCACGTTTCACGTTATTAATAGCTGCAAACTAGCACCATTGGTTTATATGAACCAATAGTGTAATTGCTTCCTACAACACCTTACTTCCCTGCATAAACGTCGCGCAGATCCTTGCGCCTGCGGTGTGTGCGTAAAACGAGATGGGTCCAACCCACGCAATCTCACAACGCGGATAGCCACGGGCTTTCATATCTTGGAGACAGCGAAGAAAAAGGACTTTCCCGATTCCTAAGCCGCGTAACCGTTCTTCTACCCCTGTGGGACCGAACCCGCCGCGAAACATTGTGACATCGTAGGTGGCGAAACCGCAGATGTTGCCATCTGAATCGAGGGCTATAAATGTTGTCACTGGCGTACTTTTCAGCGAATTGCACGCTTCCGTTGTCCAGTTTTGGCTCCAAGTCCCCAACATCCACTCGTAAAATGTCTGTTCCTCTTCGTGCTCCAGCCGTCTTATTTTGAAGCCTCTTTTTGCGAGCTTCGACTCCGCCTGTGCCGTGTCAAAATCATTTACTGTAAGGTCTACCTCCATATTGTGCACGTAACGTTCAGCGGTGTAGCCATGCGACTGAAGAAAGCAGAATGCTTCGGTATAGCGAGGATCCAAACCGGGGGTGAAATAGTACGGTGAGCAATTCAGGATACGCACTCGCTCTGCACCACCTGACCGAAAAAGTTCTTCTATCTCCGCTAACATCATGCTCCCAAGCCCTAATCTACGATGTTCCCGATCCACAGCAAAGAGTTTCAGGCATCCCTCATTCCCGCGCAACACACCAACCATGAAGCCGATTGTTTTTCCGTTATTACGTAGGAGAAACCCGTGGTCGGGCAAATAATCCTGGTCGTCGAAAATCCGCTTGTGCAGAATCCCCGCCTCAAACTGACCTGAATGAAATTCAAAGTTACGGTTACAAAAAGCAGCCAGTTCATCAAGATGCTGTGGTTGAAGTTCGACAAAGTGTGGCATAAGGTTTTCCTATAGGACTTACGCAGTTGAACGTTGAGATTTTGTAGTTCAATGCTTCAATGCTGATGCGGGGCAAGATGCCCCGCCTACGATGGGTATAGATTATGCTTATGCCCCGATACGCCCGATGAATCGGGCAACTACAGTCGATCCGTAGGTTTGTGGTTAAGCGATTTATCGCCCGTGGTAGCGTGCAACGAACGCGCTACTACAAACTGAATTGCTAACTCCTATCCTATACAGACTTGTGGGCTAAATTTCAGGAAAGACGTTACAATCGTCGGGAGCTGTCCAGAGATCGGGCGCATCTTCGGTGGAAAAGTTGGCATTCTTACCAAATTCTTCAAGGACCTGGTAGTCATTTTGAGTTGTTTCGAGTGTGTGTAACACCGTTTCACCAGACCAATCCGCTTTGACTTCGGCAAACAGTTCATCTCGAATCTCCGAATAAGCGGCATCATCGGCAAGGTCGTTCCATTCACCGGGGTCGGTTTCGAGATTGAACAGTTGGGGCTGATCATACCCGTGATAATAGTTCAGTTTCCAACTCCCACGGCGAATCATCCGAGCCGGGGGATCGTTTTGGAGACCACCCAACTCTGCAAATGCTGTATTGTGCCAATTGGGAACGCTTCCATCGCCAACCAAAAATCCTTTGAGGCTGCGCCCACGTACCCCGAACATCGGTTTGCCCCCTGCGAGGTCAACAAGCGTCGGTCCAATATCAAGCAGGCTAGTCACCTCAGCGACTGTCTGATCTTCGGCAAACTGTCCGGGCAACGCAAAGATGAGCGGTACACCGACGGAGTCTTGATAGAAACTCGACTTCCACCACATCCGATGCTCGCCTGCCATTTCACCGTGATCAGAGGTGTAGATAATCAGTGTGTTCTCGCCGAAACGGGTGTCCGCTAACGTGGATAGCATCTTTCCAATCAGTTCATCCATGAATGTTACCAGACCGTAGTACGCTGCACGGGCGATTCGCACCTGCTCGTCTGTCAGTTCATCAACTCCACGGTGTTCTCGCCACGATTTCATGAATGGGTGGAGCGAATCGTGATAGCCTTGAGGTAGTTGTGGCACATCAATTCTCTCAAGATACTCGTCGAAAAGCCGTTTCGGTGCAATGAACGGACAGTGCGGCAGCACATATCCAACCGTCATGAAAAAGGGACGATCGCCTGGATTTTTGTCTAATGATTCAAGAAATTGGCAGGCAACCTGCGTGACATCTTCATCATAGCGGGTGTAGGCAGTACGTCCAGGACCCGCAACCTTGACACCGGCGGCGGTTTGACCGGCGGTGTAGGTGGGAATATGTCCCAGTTGGGGACTGATGTCTCCGATAATCCGTCGTTCAAAACCGTGCCGTTGGTCGGGACCGTTAAAGTGCATACGTCCGCACAAGGTCGTTTCATATCCAGCGTTGACAAGGTGATGGACGAAAGTGGGTATGTCGGATTGGAGGCGGCAACGATTGGTCCAGACACGGATATCCGAGCTATGCCGACTCGTCAAGAATGTCATCCGTGAAGGCACGCAGAGGGGGTTGGCGCAATGATTATTGGCAAAGCGAACCCCATGCGCCGCCAACCTGTCGAGTGTTGGGGTTCGCACGATCTCACTCCCGGCACAACCAAGGAAGTGTGGACTATGCTGATCCGACATAATCAGCAGAATATTTGGAGGAGTTGTCATGTCAAGACCTCAATTTGAAGATGCACCTTCGGGGGGATGGAGAGTTTTCATCAAACAGCATCTCCTGCCAACACGAACTGCTCCAGAGCTGCTGCGACGCCGTCCGTATCATTTGAGGAGGTCACGTAGAATCCGTGTTGTTTAAGTGCTTCGTCTGCATTCTCCATAACCACCCCCGTTCCGGCGAATTGCAACATATCCAGATCGTTATAGTTGTCGCCAATTGCGAGGATTTCCGACGGCTGTATCTCCATCTGTTCGGCAAGGTAACGTAACGGCAGATCCTTGCCAACTGTTGCGTGTGAGAGACCGAGAAAAGCGTGCCGTCCATTATTGATGATTACAAGGATTGGTTTGACTTGTCCATCTAAGCGCGTCTGAAAAATTTCAGCGACCTCATGCGCCTTCTCTGCGGGAACAACAGAGATAACTTCAATCACGTCGCCCGGCAGGTCGGTTGCCAGATTATCGACCCATTTCAGGTGGGCTTTATTTTCCTCAAGATAGCCACGCTCCCAAGCATCAAGTTGATCGCCGTATTCCTCAACAAAGATATTGGCTGAATCCTGCGTGCCTTCAAAAACGACGGGCCGGAGTCCGAGTTCCTTCGCGATCTGGACGACCTGTTTCGCAACGACACAGGGCAGCAATTGATGGTGCAGCAGTTCGCCGTTGAGACGTTTGAGGATTGCACCGTTGTGTGCCGCTAACAACACCTCTGGAAACTCAAGTTGTAAAACCCTCGGTTTTGCCGTGATGAAACGTCGTCCGGTTGCAACGACAATGGTTGCGCCCGTTTGGGCGACGCGATGTACAACCTCCTTTGTACGCTCCGTAATCCTTCCGTCCGAATCGGCGAGTGTGCCGTCAATGTCCAAGGCAATCAGTTTATATTTTGTCATCATTAATTCGCCTTGTTAAGCAACTCTGCCTGCGCCTGTAATACTGTTGCAACTGACAACTCTTCGTCACCTTTGGCGGTACTACATTTCGTGCCGAGGAATATGGGTTGAGAACTTGATGCTAGCACAGAAGCGCAAGACATAGCATCTTCTTCAGTAAATCCGCTTTGGGGATCGAGGTGCGAATTGTGAGAGTCCGTGAATCCATCCGCAGAGGGACCGGCACCCGACAAAATCACGCCCGATAGCGGCACGTCCGATTCCAGAATCTGGTGTACCCCTGATAGTGGCACGTCGCCGTTGACTAGCAGGCGCCCCCAGTTCACCATGAGCGCGATGGGATTCCCTGATACGCTCTCTCGGTTTACGAAGGATAGGATTTGGATAAGATCGGATAGCGTCAATGAAGCCTTTTTGGCTGAAGGGAACGGTATCGGATGGTCAGAAGGAAGCCAGTCCGTTACTTCTACTGATAGCGTGGTGTCCGGTAGGATAGATGCAGCCAGTTGGTGCAAATGGGTTAAACTCTTATGGAATGCAATGGCGTGCGGCAGGGTTTCCCCGGAGCGTCCGCCGGTGTGGACGAAGACATTACGGACACGGATACCAGCCTCGGATAACGTCATACATTGCTGCAAGGATGAGCAGGCATCCACTAGCGCTGTTTGACGAGCCGATTCGTCCAGTGAAGAGAGACCGTACGCTGGGTTCTTCTGCCCAGCGGTTGCCCACTGCGCTACAAAGGTTGCCACTATTGAAGCGGACAGTTCGGTGAGTACATCAACGACCTCTGGCACTACCGGTACGCCCGCTAAAATTGGAACTTCAAAGGTGTTGATATTCCACTCTTCCACCGCTTTACGATACCAATCCGCTTGTTCGGTTGGCGAAAGCGTACCAACGATGGTATAGGCGCCTAGAACTTTTTCGGTAATCATTCTGATGTCCTTTCATAGTAGGGGTGGATCATGTTGGGAAGGGAAAAAATCGTAACAGACTCCCGCTTTTTTGTCAAGTTTTTTTGCTCAGATCTAGGATCATTGAGTGAGGTGTCGGGATTCGGAGATCCTTCAAAAATGTAGCATGTTCTAAGCCGGTGGGGTCGGCTATTTCGCTATCTCAAGCCGATAGCCTCTCTAATCGTAACATCTCCTGCTGGGTCAACGCTCGCCCTAATAGATACATTGGTGGCTTTGGCAACGTTCCGACAATAAACTACATAGCTTTGCCAAAGACGTTCATCAGATTCTTCACCGGCGACACGCAACGCATGCTGATCAAAGATTGGGAAGTCCGCTTCATGGAAAAGATGCAGGATTGCTGAACCAACGCTTAGCCCAATGCCGTGCAATTCTGACAGATGGTCTATGCTCCGATGAATATCCGTAGTTCTAAAAGCTGCTGATGTCTTTTTGACGATATAATCTTCACAGGTTTGTCGGATATATCCAAGTTTCGTACGTAATTTCCAATGCACAAGTGTTTCCCAGCTGGACTTTGGTAAGGTGCTTGTCTCGGCGCACGGTTGGTCTGAGTGCTAATAACTCTTTTCACGTTCCTATGCCGCACGGCTTACTGTTTGTTCATACTGTTCCGCCCAGTACAAAATTGCGTCTCGCCAATTTTCAGTTGGGGAATTGCAAGCAATTTCATTCGATTATCTAAAATCATTTTCTGCCTTTCTAAGTGGTTATACAGTTGCTTACGACTCATAGCCGCTAGTCCCCTGCGTTTCTATCGCCCGCCGGGGACATGGCAAGGGGCGATAGTGTTCGCTAATTGCGATTATTGAAGTCTATCGTAGCACAATATAGGCGACCCTTCAAGCCCTTTTTGCATTGCGATACATTGCAATCTGTTGTATAATATTATCGTTAACACCTGTGTAGCAGAAAGGACAAATATCCAGCTATGAACGGAAGGGAGAAGATCCAAGTCACTGTCGGGTTTCAGCCACGAATTCACGGACGGCTATCCCAACTCGCTGAGCAATATGAAATGACCATCAATGAGATTGTCCGTGAGTGCGTTGAGATAATCTGCCCCGTCTAAAAGAGCGGGAACGCAAGCGGATAAAGAAGCGTGAAAAGGCTTAGAACCTACGTCACGCTTGAAAACTCGACACCGGGAGAATTAACGGAAAGGAGGACTGTTAGAGATTCGGACGCCTATTAGCCGTAAGGCTTACGGATGCCGAGCCACTAACAGACACAATGCAATTTACAGACTGGAGCCCTAAACATCTGACTATCGCTGCGCTTGCCATTGCAACCATTATCGGACAAACCATCGCTATCCTTGCACGTTTGAACAAAACCACCGAACGGTTGGAAAAGCAAGGGGACGATTTTAAGCAAGCACTCAAAGAGCAAGGCGAGACGTTCTTGCACGCCCTAGAACGGATCGAGGATAGGATAGATAAGCGGTTATCCGATATGCAGGCAGAAACAAATACCCGGCTATCTGATATGCAAGCCGAAAGCAATACCCGGCTATCTGATATAGAAGCTGCCCTCCGACAACTTAACCAGAACCACATCGACCACTTAACACACCATGAGCGGAGGGAATTATGAACTATAAAAAAGCTCGGTTATATCGGTTTAGGTGCAGTAATCATGCTTATCGGGATGGGCGTGGTAGCTACCCTAACAACGCCACTGGTCGCTCAGCACGATAGAGTTTTTAACACAATCACCTGTCGAGGGATTAAGGTAGTTGATAAGGCAGATGAAGCAAAAATCTACCTAACAGTTTTTGAAGATGGAGCAGGTATCTCCATCCGTGATAAAGATGGAAAATCAGGTGTTTCCTTAGAATCCCAAAAAAGTGGGAATGGTGTATGGGTCAAGAAATCGGGAAACATCGGTGTGGGCTTAATGGCTGGTGAAGATAAAAACCTTCTCCGTATCTACGATAAAGCAGACAAACATGCCATCGGCTTAGGGGCTGATAAATATGCCAACTACCTCTTTATCGACGACTCGGCGGGGAAAAGATCATTTGAGGTTGAAGTCTCTGTGCATCGCAATCGGTTAGGAGTCTTCGATAAATCATCGGGGGAGGGAATCGGATTCTACGGTGATTCAAACGAAGCGAGACAGACTACGTGGTCTCCACCGAAGGAGGGAAATACACGACGAGTATGAAAAAGACGCTCAACAACTGGCTGCCGTTCCTCTAACTTGTAATGGGCTATCCCCGGCTAGGGTGCTGCTAGCGAATGGAGGGTGCAGGGCTTTCATACAACTTCCTTTGCGGGGCGTGGCAGGTTCGCCCAATTTCCGTCGGCATCTACGCCACAACAGAGGATGCTGCTCTTATTCCAGCCTTCGTGCGCGATTACATCCGTCGAAGCGTAGCGCATTGTCAGTCCACAACGGCGACGATCGGAGTCGTTGCGCGGTGAACCGTGCAGCAGCAGGTCAGAATGCAGGGAGATTTCACCAGCTTTCAACTCAACATGAACGGGTTCAGCGCGAATTTCTGTGGCTTCGGCGGTTCGGTATAGTACATTGTCCTCAGCGGGATCGCTGGCGTGGTGTTTTAACTCGCCGCGGCGATGGGATCCGGGGATAAACTGCATACAGGCATTTTCGATATCCGCATCGTCGATGGCGAGCCATACAGTGACAGTTTTTGAGGGGGTTAGGGGCCAGTAATGTGCATCTTGATGCCATGAGACCGTTTTTCCATCGCCGGGCATCTTGCAGAAATAGTGTGTTCCCCAGCAGACAAAATTCGGTCCGAGCAGATCTTGAACGTATTCCAAGATGATTGGATTCACGACGAGGTCATAGAGACCTTGGCAGTGTTTGTGATAGCCGTTGATTGAGTAGCTGTTTTTATCGGGTTCAAGATTCGCGAGTAACCTATCAAGATATTGTCGGTTTGCAGCGGTTTCCTCATCATTGAAGATGCGAAACCCTTTCATGTAGCCGTTTTGATTGTAAGACGCGATCTGTTCTTGGGAAAGCCGGTGGGGCCTCTTGCATTTCGATGGATAGAATCTTAAATCTCGCTTGAGATGGGGCCATGTGCTGTCGTTTGCCATAATTCTTATTACCTCTTTTTTTGATAGAGATTTTTTTATTTTAACGCAAGTTGCTAGTAGCCAGCATATTCAAACCAATAGACCCGAATCCCCGTATGAATTGTATCATTTCTGTAGGTCGATTTTCCAAAATCAATAAATACCTAGAACATAGCGCGATAGTCCGGAGTGTTTTGTCGAGATGTGAATCTCGACCTACAATCAACTCTAAGCTTTTGGCACAAATGGGCGGGACAAGATGCCCCGTCTACCGTTGGCTGCGTAAGTTTTGTCGAGATGTGAATCTCGACCTACAATCTATTCTAAGTTTTGGGCACAAATGGGCGGGGAAACCAAATACCTTCTTACAGTTGGCTGCGTAAGTCCTATTTATAGTAGATTTTAGAATTACTGACCTTGTCAGGGGGACTTCAGAAAATTCGAGCGGCTCGCAGTTATTGGTAAATGTCCCCTTATTTCTCGTGTTTACTATATTTTAACTCCGTGCCACAGTATACACGATGCGAAATTAAATCGGAAGTGTATTTTTGGAAATCCGTGATGACTATTCAAGAATTTCAAAACCTTATAGAGCGAATCTACTATAATCAAGATGCTGAACGCGGTGTAGAGGGCACATTTGTTTGGTTCACTGAGGAGGTTGGCGAACTTGCCAAAGAGATTCGACGTGAGCAACGGGATATAGAACGGCTCCGCGCTGAGTTTGCTGATGTATTTGCGTGGCTATCAACGCTGGCTAGTTTGCTCGGTGTCGATCTCACCGAAGCCGCACAAATTTACGCCGATGGCTGTCCTAAGTGTGAATCTACGCCCTGCAGTTGTTAAATGAATTGGCAATGATGTGTAATTTCTTTGGATGTTTGAGTCAACATGCGCAGGACTTATGCAAACTTAGCACACGGGGGCAGATTTTTGACTTAGATCCCCCAACCCCCTAAATCCCCCTTGTCAGGGGGACTTTGGCAACTCAGGGGGACTTATGAATCCGCTGCGTAAGTCCTAGTATATTTTTAGAGATCTTTCAAGGAGGTCAACATGGACACGGCTCCATTAATTGAGGGACAAGAAAGTGTCTTAACCGATAAACAGAAGAAACAGTGGAAGGAAGATGGATATCTCGTTCTGAAAGGTATCCTGTCTTCAGAGGAGATCGAAAACCTGACTGCTGTGGTCGACCAGATGTACGAGGAACATCTACAGCAGCCGGATGTGAAGCCGGACGCAGGACTGGATCGGCGAAATGTTATGGAGGATAACGACATCTTTGTCGGTCTGATGGATCATCCCGTGACGTTTCCGATCGTGCTTGAGTTGATGAGTCCTTACATACACTTGAGTATGTCCGAGGTGTTGGTGCGTCCGACCGATCCGGAGGGGAAGGGACTTCTGCACACAGATGGCGGTCAAGCGATGCGCCAGATACGGGTGAGTGACAGTAGTCTACCGTTCCAGATCAAGCTCCAATATTTTCTGACCGATCTACCGGAACCGGATATGGGGAACTTCACGCTCGTCCCCGGCGGTCATAATCGTCCCTTTCCAGATGGAGGATTTGAGGAGGGACCGTATATCCCCGAAGCGGTGCAGCTCTGTGTGGAGGCGGGTGACGTGGCGATTTTTCCTCATGCGATGTGGCACGGTTTCGTTGCGAATAGATCGGACAAACCTCGCAAAACCTTGATTTATTGCTACGTCCACCAATGCATGCGGGCGTTTGATTTTGAAAAGGCATCGCCCGAACTGTTGGAGCGGTGTACGCCGCGGCAGCGACGGTTGATTGGGGACATTGGCGAGTGGAAGGCTGGCTCTTACTTCTATTCACCGCCGGATCAGGTGGAAGTCATGCTCGGAAATGAATCGTAAGCAGAACATTTCCCAATTTGGTGGGCTTAGTCGATATCCGCATTCGGCAAGATCGTGGCTTTGACGCAACGCATGTCTAACGCGCTCTGCACAGCCTCCGCGACTCCTGCTTCCGTAAAGGGAAACTCTGTTTGCATCCGAGGCCAGGGATAGCGGTCGCGGGCTCGATCTAGCATGTCAATCCCCGCGGGGAGGTCGTTAGCGGTAATCCCCCAACTTCCCACTAATTTTATGTCCTTGATACAGATGCGGTGCCAGTTCGTTTCGATGGAACCCGCGTCGGTGAATTGTCCCATCTCTAGATAGGTTCCCCCGTCCCGAAGCATTTCGATCCCCTCTGGACCTGCTGAGGGGTGACCGCTGCAATCAATTACCAGATCTGCACCAAAACCGCCGACAATCTCGCGGACAGCGTCAATCCGCGATTCTGCTGTCTGATATTCCTCTATTGACACAGTAGCCTCTACGCCAAACTCGCGGCATAGTGCGAGTCGCGGATTCTCAGGTGCTCCCACCATGATGACACGACCCGCACCCATCTCTTTAGCGGCGGTAATCATTAATACCCCGATCGGACCGGAGCCTTGGATGACGACGGTATCGCCGAACCGGAAACCGTTGATTGATGCGGCGCGGTTAAGTGCCCGGATACAGCAGGCTAGAGGTTCGGTCAACGCCCCCAGCATCAACGACATGTCGTCCGGCAGGCGATAGATTTTCGTGGCGGGCAACATCTCTAAGTCAACATAGACCATCTCCGCCCATCCGCCCCAGAGATGCGGCGGCTTGTCAAACGGTAGATAACGGCCGTAGTAGGTCGGGTTGAGACAGCGATTGGCGTGCTCTGGGTAGTGGGCGCAATAGTAACATTCCCCGCAAGGCATCAGCGGCGGTAGCATGATCTTGCTGCCAACTTCCAATGGGTTTCCCATAAAATCGACTTCCAAGGCGGGGCCCTTTTCGACAATAACGCCAGCCAATTCATGTCCCAGTGTAAAGGGCCAAGGGAGGGGCTTGGGCCAATGCCCCTTGAGGATATGTAGGTCGGTGCCGCATACCCCACAAGCACCGACTTGGATCAGTGCCGCTTTGTCGGGCACATTTGGTCGGGGCACGGTCTGGATCTGAGGTGCAGCTCCGGGACCATCGAAGGTTGCTACACGCACTGTTTGCATAGGAAACTCCAATTTATGAGATGTTAATACGATAGTGGACCTTAGAATTAATGAGACACTCCAAATGCACAACCAACCCCCTAAATCCGACCCCCGATTTTATCGGGATGTACCGCTTATCAGGGGGACTTTTGAGATTGCACGAAGGTCGGGGTTATTGGTAAATGTCTACTTATTTTTAGAATTCACTATAAACCTTTGGTGCTAGTTTAATGAGAAGGTCTTTTCCACATTGTTCAAGTCGCTTTGGATCCCGATTTATCGGGGAGTTCATTGGT